>JBPCTA010000429.1:0-7213 GCA_051006595.1 Pirellulales bacterium | reverse complement strand
GCGGCCTGGCGACTCATCCGCCGGGCATACCAGTACCACACCTGCCAATGATCCGGCTTGCTGTTCGACCAGGGCTTTTCCGGCCCCGCATAGTGGAGGATGTACTGATCGGCATCGGCAACAACGCCGGAGTCCGCGGGAACCAGGAGATTCCACTCCCGCCTCAACTCCGCATGCTCGCCGGCACAGTAGCGATTGATCAGGAGTCGGTCGGTCGCGTCTTCGGAGTGGCTCAGGCAGAACTGCGTGAACCCGCTGCGTCGCAGCGTCCCGAGATCCATCAGCATCACACCGGTATCCCCGGGCCGCGGGCAGTCATGCGTGGGAATGGTCAGTTCGTCGGCGCCACGCTCCCGGACAGGAGTCTCGCCAGCGTCTGCCAATGATCTCATGGCGAGACCTGTCGGACCCGGATCCATGGCGAAGACTGGCTCCACACTCATGTTCACCACGACATCGACATCCAGGTAGAGCAGGCGGATGTCCGCGCGGATGACTTCGGGGATCAAGACGCGAAGCCGGCCCGCGTGGTCGCCGGATGCGGGTGCGTTGGGGCGTGAACGCTGGACGGGGTATGACCGCACCTCCACTCCCTCGATCACCGGCACGGAGATCCCCTCCGGGTGAACGAGGTGGACCCGGATTGCGGCGTGGCGATTATTGTGCACGATCGAGTGGACGGCGATGGGAACGTGCGCCGACTGGTGTTCGTCGAAGGCAAAGCACACGTCATATGTGGGCCTGGAGCCTCCTTCTGGAGCGGGGACAAGTTGAGCCAGCCGATCACGAACGTCGTGTGCGAGACGGTGCTTCAACTCCGCGTAGTCCCAGGCATCGACTCCCCGCAGCCGGGGATCCTGGAGATCGACCTCGGTGAGCGTGACCGGCACCCCCATGGCAATGCAGGGGAGAAAGCAATGCAACCGGGAGGTGGTTACCTTCTGTGCCCCCGAGTACCGTTGAAGGTGGGCGTAGGCGCGCCGGAGCATGGCTGCTGGATCGCGGTTTTTGAAGAGGGGATCCCAGTGTCGAACAACAGGCCTACCCTCGCGCTGGACATCGACAAACAACTCTTCGCTGCTGGCTGCCTTCCACGGCAGGAAATCGATCGTCAACGTGAGGCAGCCAGTGAAATAGGCGTCGATCCCACGGGAGCGAAGTTTCTCCACGGTGGCATCATCGCGACAACCGATCGGTTCGAATCGCTTGAAGTACTCGATGCCCGCCCGCGTCAGGAGCCTGTCGTCGGCCAGGTGGAAGGACGCGAAGACCGGGAGAATCGACTCGTGCATCGGCCAGTCCAGCTCGCCACTTCGGCCGGGATGCATGAACCAGCCGTTCACCAGGGTGACGACGCGGGATGGAAGCTGCTGCCGTCGAGAAGCGTCACGGTTCACGAACACAAACCGAGCCCCCGGCACGGTGTCGGTCACGACGCGTTCGAGGAACTCGGCGAAGGGCATGTCCAGACGGAGCGCATGCTTGTAGCAGTTGAGCGCAGCCAGCGACTGGATGGAATCGCCCAGATTGCCTGACGAGTCGGCGGGGGAGTCGTTCAGGTAACTCAGCACGCCAAAGATGAGGGAGGACATGCTTTATGGGCATCCTTGGCTTTGAGAATACCAGGCACCGCCCTCACCGGCGGCCGCGGTTGTGGTGAGCAGGGACCTCACCATAGCCGGCCTCACCCGCTTGCCCATGACTCGACCGACTCGAACAGCCCGTCGAGCACGTCGCGGTGTTCGGAGAGCAGCTGCGCGAGCCGGCCGAAGCCGGAATGCCGACCCGAGTAACACCGCGTTACGAAAACCCGATCCGCACGCCCAAGGGCCACCAGGTCGACGAGCGCGTCGAGGTTGGCTCGGCGGCGGGAGGCGGGGTCGGGAAAGGCATCAAACCACCTCAGATCATGCTGCGGCCGGCCGTTGGCATCCTGGATCGTGCTCGCCGTGAGCACCTCCGACGCGTTGAGGATCCCGCGGGCCAGTTCAATGACCGCAGGGTCATCGGTGCAGACGATCACCCGGCGGCCCGCAACCATCGCCCGCAGCGACGCGAAAACTCCCTCGGCATCGACGCGGTCGTCGGTGTGACGAAGGTGAACGCCCAGGTAGCCGGTGCCGAGCGGCGCGACCCGGGAGCGGATGATCTCGGCGACAGGGTCCGTAAACCTGAGCCGGCGGAGCGCGGCCAGGGAATCCGTGCCGCCCCCGCCCTGCTCGTGCACGAGCAGGGCTGCCGCATGCGGACGGTCCGGGTCGAACCGCACGGCCGCGCGACCGGGCCCGTCGGCCCGATGCCCCAACGGCGGCAATCCGTAGGTGGCAACGTATGTCCCGATACGGCCGGTCAACTCGGCAGGCTCCGCGGGGAGCGTGTCAAAGGCCGCCTCGTCTTCAGGCGACGGATGCAGGGCCACGTTCGCCGTCGCATCGCGGAGTCGAAAGTACTCGGTGAACGGTCCGCTCAGGCCTGATCGCGAGGCATCGACGAAGAGCCGCCGTCCGAAACGCTCGGCGTAGGCCCAGCAGCGTTCGATCTGGTTGAGTGTGTCGTTGAGGCCGCCACGAGGCCGGCAGAGAACGAGCCGCGGACCGCCACGTTCATGCACAGCCGCGGGTGGAGCAGGCACAGGGAGACCCGCCACGGCTTCCGCGGGCCGCGGCCTGGCAGGTTCATGACCGACGGCCGAATCCTTGCCCGTGATCGCCATCAAGCAGTCAACCCGCACCGACACGGGCTGCTCCGCGTTCGCCTGGCTCGAGACGGGCGGGCGGCCATCACGGAGCATCGCCAGCCCAAGCTTGTCGATCCCGCGGGCGGCGAGAAACCCCTGATGGAAAGGGAGCATCGCCGCGAAGCGGTTCGGCGGCCCGGCGCCGGGCCGCGTCACGGGGACCGCTCCGACGGGCAGCCCGGGAAACGAGAGCCAGATGGCGGTGCGGCCGTCGAACGCGGCGGCAGGAAGGTCGGCCGCGACCCTCAGCACCAGCCAGTCCGTCGGCACCTTGTCGTCCGGGATCGTGATCCAAGCCGTGGCTCCGTCGGGCGATAGTTCGAGCGACAATGTCGCCGAGGGTGCCTGCGCCGCCTGCGTGGGATCGGTGAACTCGTGCCGGCGGCGATACCGCACGAGCGCGATCGCGTAGTCCTGCCGGACGTCGTCGTCGCTTGCGGCGACAGGCGGCGCCAGCCGACGGGCCAGTTCCGCCCGCTGGGCCGGGCTGCTTTCGATCTCCAGGCGATCGAGCGCCTCCTGTGGCACGGGAGCCGCCATCTCCCGCGCGAGCCGCGCGAGACCGGCATGCATGATCGCCTCGAGGGCGCGCAGGCGGACGTCGTGCAGGAACTCCGGCCACTCGAGCGATGGACCATCGAGCACGTGGCGAGCCCGCTCAAGCCAGACCTCCCGGTGCGGAACAGCCCCGCACACGCCCTCCACGATGGCCAGCAGCAGGGCGTGTTCACGACGGGGAATGCGCACGGGGATGCCGCGCCACAGTCCCGGGGCCGAGTATCTCCAGAGCCGATCGTCGTCCTTCCGCAGGCGATTGAACACCGTGGCAAAGTGATGCAGTTTGATCCCCGCCCGACCCCGCACGAGCGGCCACACGTGGCGGGCGGCGACTCCGCCGAGCGTTTGTTCGCGAGCGACTTCGGGCGGCAGCGACCACCCGGCCTGCATGAGCCCTTCGCCGGCTGCGGCCTGACAGTCGGGGGGCACGAGCACCGAAACACGGTCAAGGAGACCGTCGTCGGCAGACTCCGCCACCGGGTCGCCGATCCCATCGTGGAGAACCATCACCGGAAACCCCGCCTTCATCAGGCCGGCGATGGCGGCGTGAAGCGAGTCGTTCATGATCTGGAAACACCATGCTAAAAATGGGATACCCACACCGCGACGAGCCGCCGGGCCGACCCAGGTCTGTCAGCCGGTCTGCATGAAGAGCACGTGCGGCGAGGCTTCGGGGTTTGCCTGGGGGCCACCGCCCGTCCATTCGGCTTCGATGAAGCCCCGTGCGGCGAGAAACCGCTTGACCTCGTCGAGCCGGCAACCGCCTGCGTAATCCTCGAAGTCGCTGCCGTCCACCTGAATGTAGCGAAATCTGTCGAGCATCTCGCCGGCCCCATGGAGCACTGCCAGTTCGGCCCCCTGCACGTCGAGGACGAGCGCCTGGTATCGCGACAGATCGATCCCCTCCTCGCGACTCAGGGTGGCCAGGGTGGAGCTGCGAACCGACATCCAGCTGACGTACGCGACGGCATTCGGGCGGGATTCAGCGCGGTCGAAGAGCGATGAAGACAGGCCATCGTCGCCAGCCAACCTCAGGTCGTAGGAAGCGCCGTCGCGGTCGGTGAGCAGCCGGCGGTAGGCACGTTGCAGCGGGAATTCGCGGAGGTTTCGCCGCAGCTCATCGCAGACCTCCGGGATTGGCTCGACCCAGACGACTGCGAGCCCGTACCGGTCATAAAGCCACCGCTCCTGGCCAGTGTGGGCACCGACATGGAGCACCCCGTCGACCCGGGCGAGATACGCTGCGGGTAGCGAGGTGATGGCCTCGACCGGGCTGGGTCTGAATCGCCATTGGGCCGGCAGGGTCAGGTCTTCGATGCCCGGCACATTGGCCGCGTCGAGCGGATGCGGAAACTCCTCGGCATACCCGAGGGCCGGGCCGCGATCCTTGCGCAGCAGGGTCAGTTCGAAGACCCGAGGCGCGATGAAGCCTCCGATTCCGATGAGCCCGCAGCAGTTGTTTGCGTGCAGGTGGACCACGTGAAATCGATGCAGCAGGCGGTCGAAGAGCGCCTCGGCGATCCCCGTGGAGTAGTGCTGGCTCCAGGCCTCGACGCCGTGCACCTCGAGCACGATGATCCGGAAGCGGGCGAGGAGCTCAGGGGACGCTCCCAGAAGCACGGCATACTCCGCCCCTTCGATGTCCATCTGCAGCATGAGGTCGCCGGGCGGCAGGTCGGGCCGAGACCGCACCCAGCTGTCGATGGTCATCACAGACGGGTCATCGTCGTCATCGACGACGCCGAGATACCGTCTCGTGAACGACGCCGGCCGGAACTCGGCCGGCGGTCCGCTGACCGAGCCATCGGCAAGGTGGGATGGGATGCCGGCCCTTCCCTGCAGGTCTGCCTCGAACCGGGCGGAGTCGCCCACGCCCGGCGAGAAGCAGGCGGCGATGCCCACGAGGTCGTCGGGTACGAGGTAGCCGCCGTCGTGCGGCCCGCCGATCCGGACAAGCGGATGAGCGGTGCGCACGGGACGCAGCCGACGGGCGAGCGACTCGAGACGCGCTTCCGCCAGCTGCACGAGCAAATCAAATGATGACGACACCACCACTCCTTGAAACATCCTTCTCAAGCGGGCCTCTGAGAAGGGATACACGACTCCGGTGAGTTCACGGCCAGACTTTCGAACCCATGTTCACTTTCACTCGGGAGTGCTGATCCTTTGACTCACTTCACGATGCGACTAGGCTTGCTTAGAGGATCGAACCATAAACCGCCAGCCTGCTTCCTGCCCATCGAGTGATGCAGCTAAACTGAGAGCTTGGTCCTGGTGATCCTCGAGTGGGGACGTTCACGCCATGATGTATGCAGATACCCGGCGATTCCCGCACGACACCGTTGATGGCGAGACCGTCATCATCGACTCGACCGTCGGCCGGTTGTACCTCCTGACCGGCCTTGGCTCGTGGATCTGGCAGCGGATGGTCCTCGGGCACACCACCGACGGGATCGTGGGTGACGTGGCAGCCCGCTATGGGGCCGAGGCGGGCAGAGAGGCCGGCAGATTCCTGGCCGCGCTCCTGGACAACGAAATGCTCACGCGGGAACCGGGCGATCTGCAGACGACAGGCTTTGACCTCCCGATGCCGGAGGTGTTCGTCGCACCAGGCCTCGAGACCTATGACGACATCGCCGACATCATCGCGATGGACCCGATTCACGAAGTCGATCCCACGCGGGGGTGGCCGCACCGCTAGGCTCTCTCGGCCCGCGAGCAGATCGAGCCGCACCTGATGAGATGTGACTTCAGAATCAACGTCGCCGGTCAGACGGTCGAGGTGACGGGCGACGGGGCGGTTGCGGGCTTCCGCCCTGCCTTTTGCCGACTGGAGGTGCCGGGCTCCGGCCATGCTGACGCCCTGCTCCATGTCGCGACGGCGGCAGACCCATGCCAAGCCGCCGGCCCCCTGGAAGTTGGCCTGAATCGCTTCGCCGACGGCAGCTTTGCGGTCCTGCGAACGGCGCCCCCGATGTTCGAGGTTTTCAGGCCCGCGGATGTGAGCCTCGGGCGTTTGCCGCAGCTCGAACTGGTCGTCTCGCCCGAAGCGGCTGCCGCAGGTGATGTTCTCGCCCAGCCGGGCCACGTCGCGATCGCCGCCTGGCTTGCCGCTCAGGGCAGCTGCCTGATGCACGCGGCAGGCGTCGCGATCGACGGCCGTGGTGTGATGCTCGTCGGTGCGGGCGGTCGCGGCAAGACCACGACGGCCCTGGCCGCCACCCTGCGAGGCTTCTCCTATCTCGGCGACGACCTGTGCATCGTCAGCCCGGATCCATCCGGCCAGGGCGGGCATCTGCTGCAAGGGCTGTATGCGACGGCGAAGCTCAACCCGGACACCCGCGAACACCTCGGCCTGGCCGGGTGGCCGGTGCTGGGGACGACGCCCCAGGGGAAGGCCGTGGCGAGCCTGCCTCCCGCGATCGCTTTCGCTTGTTCGGTGCCGCTCGTGGCGATCGTGCACGTGAACGCGTTCGCGATCGATGGACCGCGCGTGGCCCGGCTCAGCCACGGCGAGGCCGTGCGGCAGCTGGGCACCGCCTCTGGGCCGATGCTCAGAACGGCGGGACCATCCGGCAAGTGGCTGCGGATGCTGGCCATGCTCGCTCGCGACGTACCCGTGCTGAGTCTCAGCCTCGACTGGGACCTCGATCGCGTGGTGGCCTCGCTGGCCGCAATCGCCTCGGCCGCGGAGCCAGGCCGTGCGGATGCCACAGTCGGAAGGGCTTCCGCAGGGAAACGCGCGGAAGCCTGCTCACGGCATTGGACCGTGCCCCGAACTGCCCCGAGCGGCTTTGACGTGCCCGTGGCAATCGTCGCCTACAACCGGCCTGCAAAGCTGCGGCGGCTGTTGGAAACCCTCGCCCAGGTCCGGCCTGCAACCCTCCTTCTCATAGCCGACGGCCCGAACGCGACCCG
>JBPCTA010000428.1:0-3163 GCA_051006595.1 Pirellulales bacterium | reverse complement strand
GAGCCGCGGGCCACCGCCGGCAGCATCTTCATGATCGGCCAGAGCCCGCTGCCGCCGCGGGCGATTCCGGCATAGACATCGATCACGCCTCTCGCGAGCTGCTCGCCCCGCCGGTGCCATGGAAACCATGGGGGCGTGGTTCGTACGACGAGCGGCCCTCGCAGGATCGTGTTGTGAACCAGTGGTAAGAGCAGCGGGTCGTGCACCCACCCGATGCCGCTTTTCGGCTCGTCGAGCGTGGCCCCGGGGAAGCCGCCCCAGGGCGTGTTCGCCAACGTGTAGGCAATGGCCGACCAGGTGTTGACCGCAACGGTGCCGTATTCGAGGTGCTCGACGAGAAGGTCGGCCCGCTGCCGGTCGTGGGGCGACAGCGACGCGGGCATCGTGACGCTCGCCGCAAGCGAGCCGGGCAGTCGCCGCGTGAAGGCCATGCCACGGGAACAGAAGGCCTCGATATCGGTCGCGTCGAGCGGCACCTCGACGGCCACCGGCACGAACCACTCGCGTTCGAGCCAGTGGGGCTCACGGACCGGATCGATCCCTGTGCGGAAGGTCCAGGGGAGCGTGCCGTCGGCTGGTCGCGTGCGGCCGGTGACCGCTTCCCAGGTGGCCGCGGCCCCTGGATACCAGGCCAGACGCGGCGGCTGGCTCTCCAGCCGGCGGGCCACGAGGGCGAGGAAGTCGTCCCGCTGGTCCCAGGAGCGGCAGGTGATCACGCACTTTGTGGCGATGCAGTTGAACGAGGCGTTGTTGATGATCGTGGCGGCGATCTGGTCGGCCTGGAAGGCGAGTTCCGCAGGGGAATAACGGCCGGGAATCACGAGCCACGGGGTCACGCCGCCGAGCTCGCAGCTGATGGGCTTCGCGAGCACAGGAACCGCGTGCGGTGGGCGACGACTGTCGCCGCCCCAGACGATCGCGTCGAACGCCGCCTGGCCGCCCGTAAGATGCACATGCGTCGTCGCCGGCGATGCAATGGCCGCGGCCGCCAGATCAGCACCACCCGTGACGATCGCGACCAGACCGGCGGATAGAAGCGGTGCCAGGGCGGTGCGGAAGATGGGCTCGAGCGGTGCATGGAGCGGATGAAGCTTGAGGAGCACGGCCCGCCCATGCTCGAAGATCTGCGACATGCCGTCGGCGATCGAAAGCCCTGTGACGTTGCCCGCACCGAGCACCACCGCCACGCCACCCTGGCACGGCCGGTCGCGGGCCTCCTCCCGCCACGACCGCACGAAACCCGACACATCTCCGGGGTTCACGCAGCGGACCGTGGCCTGATACCCGTCGAACATGGCCCGATCCGCGAGCCCGAGCGCCGGCAGCACGTCGACGCCGATGAACGAGGAAGTGCCGGCTCCCGCATGATGGAGCATCCGCGGCATGGACGCGGCCCGTGGCGTGCCAAACCTCGCAATCTCGTCGGCCGCCCGGGCGGTGACGAGCAGGAGTCGCAGCGTCGCCAGCGGGCCGGTGGCCGTCTCCTCGGCGGTGATGACCGACCGGAGTGTCGGGCTCGTATCGCCACGCTTGATGGCCACGGCCGTATCTACCCACGCCTGGGCGACAGCGGCGACGGCGAGCGCCGTCTCGCGGGCGAGCGCGGCCCGGGCGGCAGCGTCCCGGCCCGCGAAGGCAGCCGCGGCAGCAGACAATCCGCGGAGCGTTGCCGTCATCACCTCGGTCACGAGCGCCTCACTTCCCGATACAGTGTCGGGAGAATATCCGATCGAGGAGCTCGGTGCCGAGCGTGGCCCCCGTCACCTCCCCGAGGGCCTCGACCGCCGAGCGGACACCTGCCGCGATGATCGACTCGTCGATCGCCCTGCCGGCGATGGCAGCACCGGTCTGACGACGGGCCGCCGCGATCGCGGTCTTTGCAGCCTCCACGCCCACCGCCATCCGCGCCGTCGCCGCGGCACCCGACGGCGGCAACGCATCGACGGCGGCACGGATCGCTCGGCGGAGGTCGGCGATGCCCGCTCCAGAGCGGCTGCTCGTGGCAAGACCGGCAGGTGGTGCTTCGGCCGCGATCCTGTCGCACCGCGTGATCACGTCGATCCGCGGCGCATGGCCAGCCACGGCGATCGGCTCGCCGCCGGCATCCCGACAGGCGACGATCACGTCGGCCCGGGCCACCTCCGCCAAGGCCCGGCCGCGGGCCGCGGCACCGATCGGGTCATCGTCATCGCGAAAGACGTCGTCGAGCCCGGCAAGATCAACGAGGAGGAACTCACGGCCATCGCTCGGTCCGCCGATGCGGGCTTCGAGCCAGTCGCGGGTCGTTCCCGATTCATCGGCGACGAGGGCGGCCTCGCGGCCGACGACGGCATTGAAGAGGCTGCTCTTCCCGATGTTTGGCCGGCCGACGAGCACGACGCGAGGGAGGTCGGTCGCACCGGCGTCGCGGCGGGCAAGGCCCTCGGCCACGCCGTCGATCTCCGCCGCGCAGCGGTCGAGCCGCCGCGCCACAGCGGACCAGACCGGCGCCGCGGGCACCGCATCGGGCGTCGTCTCGTCGGCAAAATCGATCGACGCCTCGATGTCGGCCAGGAGATTGAGGAGCTCGTCGCGGACGTGGCCCAGCGCCCGCCCTGCCCCGCCAGCCATGCGGTCGAGGGCGGCGGAGAGTTCGTCGGGCGTGCGGGCATCGACGACGGCGAGCACCGCCTCGGCCTGCATGAGATCGAGCCGGCCCGCCAGAAAGGCCCGCAGCGTAAACTCGCCCCCGCGGGCCAGCCGGGCACCATGACGGCATGCCTCGGCGATCACAGCATCGACGAGGAGCCGCGATGCCGGCAGTTGCAACTCGGCAAGCGGGCCGCCAGTTGGCCCGCCGGGCCCGGGCCAGTAAAGGATATCGAGCGACAGCTCGCCCCAATCGCGTCCGAGCGAGTCGCCGGCCAATCGCGCGGGCACGAGCCGCGGCGCTTCGCCGGCCCCGGGAAAGTCTCCACCCCGCGGCACGACCATCCGCCGCAGGAGCGGCTCAAGGTCGTCACCGGCGATCCGCACGATGGCCCGCGCGGCCACGCCGGCCACGGTCGCCGGCGCGACGATCAGTTCTGCTGCGGACCACATGCGGCCAGTCTACCGACGACACCGCATCAACCTCGGGTCGGCGTGGCTTCGCCCGTGCGAAAAATTCCCGAGGTGCTTCCCC
>JBPCTA010000427.1:0-5260 GCA_051006595.1 Pirellulales bacterium | reverse complement strand
GCTTCACCCATTTCACGAACTGGAAGTTCGTCTGCCCAAACAGCCGGGCCATCGACAGCGACGTGATCCAGCGATTCCGCTCGGCGAGATCGAACACCACCCGCGAACAGAAGACGGCGGTGAACAGATTGAGCAGCAGGCCGAAAAAGAGCGTGACAGCGAAACCCTTGAGCTGGTCGGTCCCGATCGCAAACAGCACGACAGCCGTGATCAGCGTCGTCAGATTCGAGTCGACAATCGTGGAGAAGGCCCGGGCAAAGCCGTTGCGAATCGCCATTCGCACCGCGGCTCCCCGATCGACCTCTACACGCATCCGCTCGTAAATCAGCACGTTGGCGTCGACGGCCATGCCCACGGAGAGCACGAGCCCCGCAAGGCCGGCGAGCGTGAAGGCGGCCTTGAACGAAATCATCACGGCGATCACGAGCACGATATTGAGCAGCACCGCCAGGTCGGCCACCATCCCGGAGAATCGGTAATAGGCGAGCATGAATGTCAGGACGAGAAGCGTGGCCAGAAGCATGGCCATGCGGGCCGACTTGATCGTGTCGTCGCCGAGCTGGGAGCTGATCCGCTGCTCGCTGATCGGCTCGCTCCGCAGGGCGGCCGGCAGGCTGCCGGCGTTGAGCACTTCGACCAAGAAATCAACTTCCGGCTGCTTGAAGTTGCCCGTGATCTGGCCGAACGAGGTGATGGTGCTCTTGATCGCCGGCGCCGACTGCACGACGTCGTCGAGCAGGATGGCAAGCCGGCTCTGCAGGCCGTTGGCAGGATCGGGCAGGTTGCGGCCGGTGAGCAGACCGAATCGTGCCGCGCCGCTGGTGTTGAACGTGAAGTTGACACACGGCACGAGGCTCTCGTCGAGGCTCGAACTCACCCTCCCCAAATCACCCCCGGTGACGTTGAAGGGATCGTTGATCACCAGCACTTCGACACTGCCATCGGGCGTCTGTCGAGTCACGAGCCTGGCGTCGTCGGAGGGGTCCATTTTCTGGGGATCGATCTGCACCCACCGTGCCATAACCTCCTCTTTCTGCCGGACCGTCGCCCCGGCCGTCTGCTTGGCGACCGCAATCGCGGCCTGATGACGGGCGTCGTCACGATTGGCCAGAATGCGGAACTCGAGCACGCCGGCGCTCGACACGATCCGCTTGATCAGGTCGACCTCCGACTGCTCGATCTCGGGAATGATCACCTCGATCTGGTCGAGGCCATACTGCCGGACCGTGACCTCTTTCTGTCCGCCCGGATTCACGCGGCGGCTGACGGCCGCCACGAGTTTGTCCATGGCGACCGAAGCCGATTCCGGCACAACGTCATAGTCGACCTCGAGGACGTCGGCCGAGTCCCGCCGACCGACCTCGCGCACGGCCACGCGGTCGAACTCAGCCTCCTTGAGCGCCGCCAAGAAAGCTTCGCGAGACCGGGCATCGTCCGTCGCCATCCGTACCGTCAGACCGCCCGACCGCCGACGGAGCGTGCCCTGGGCCCCCTCCTGCGTCGCGAGCATGCTTTCAACCCGCCGAATGGTGTCGTCCACGCGAGCGGCCGACTGCTTTGAGTTGTCCACCTCGTACACGAGGATCAAGCCGCCCTTGAGGTCGATGCCCAGCCGCGGCGGCCAGCCCAGCCAGCAGATCACCAGCCCCATCGTGAGTGCCACCAGCACCGCCGCGATCCGCCCCCACATGTCGGCAGCCCGCAGCCGGCCGGCAATCAGCCAGGCGATCAGGGTCGGCACGGCCAACGTGAGCATCGCGATGCCCCACATGGCCCAACTCTCCCGCCACCATGGCACGGCGGCCGTCGCCGCTGCGGGCGTTGCCGCCACGGCCTGAGCCAGAAACCCGATCGCGATCGTCGGAATGTTCATGCCTGCACTCGTTCCCTGCGATTGTTGGTCATTCAATGGATGGGTGGCGGCCACCCGCACGGCCGGTCACGACCGGTCGCTACCCACCAGCGGCTCAGGAGCCGCCAGAAGCGTCCGTCTCCCCGTCGCGAAGCACCCTGGAAACACTCGAGAGCGTCACGGTGATCTTGGCGTTCGACGCATCGTCCACCTTGAGTGTCACCCTGTCGGCCTCGCGTTCGACGTTGGCGACCGTGCCGTAGATGCCGGACGAGGTCACGACACGGTCGTTCTTCTTGAGCGCGGAGAGAAGCTCCTGCTGCTTTCGCAGGCGCTCCCGCTCGGGGCGAAAGAGAAGCATGTAGGCCACGGCCGCGATCGCCACGAGCGGCAGATACTGCATCACGAAGGGCAGTTCGGGCCGGTCGGCGGCGACCCCCTGCGCAAAACATGGAGCCGCTGCCAGGAGCGGCACAAGCGAGGCGGTCGAAACGAGGGCGATCATGCGGGGACAACCGGCGTGGGCGGACGACAACGGCTGACGGCAGCCGTCTGGCCAGAGTCGCAAATGTAGTGGCCGCCGCGCACGAGCGACAAGAGCGGTGCGCCGCATGCGGACGCGACGCAGGGTGGCTCACGAGACGGACGGTCCTGGATCGGCCGCCCCCACGGCCTCACGGAGCGTCCGGATCGTCTCCGCAAGACGGCCAGAGACGATCCCAGCCCGCAGTCGGGCGACGAGCCGCTGGTAGAAGGTGAGATTGTGGATCGATGCCAGGATCGGTCCGAGCATCTCGCCCGCGAGGAACAGATGGCGGAGATAGCTCCGACTGTGGCGACAGGCGACGCAGGGGCAATCCTCCTCGAGTGGCCCCGCCTCGACCGCATGCCGCGCGTTCCGCAGCCGCACCTGGCCGGCGAACGTATAGACGAGCGAGTTGCGGCCACATCGCGTGGGGAGCACGCAGTCGAACATGTCGATGCCGGCGGCAACCGCTGCGATGATGTCGCCGGGCTGGCCGACGCCCATCAGATACCGGGGCCGGTCGACCGGAAGGTGGGGCATCGTCGTGTGGAGTGCCCGCACCATCGCCTCCGGCCCTTCGCCGACGGAGAGCCCGCCGACGGCATACCCCGGAAACCCGATGGCCCGCAGGCCCTCGGCGCTCTCGTGCCGAAGTTCGGGGTCGAGTCCGCCCTGCACGATGCCAAACAACGCCTGATCGCTGCGAGAGTGCGCCGCACGGCACCGCTCCGCCCAGCGCAGCGACCGCCGCATCGCGTCGGCGACGACGGCCCGCTCACCCGGCAGGGCGACCACATGATCCATCTGCATGGCCACGTCGGCCCCGATCCTCTGCTGGATGCGCATCGAGTTCTCGGGCGTGAAGTCGACCGGGCTTCCATCGATGTGCGATCGAAAAAAGGCACCATCCTCGGTGACCTTCACCTGCCGCGCCAGACTGAAGACCTGAAACCCGCCCGAGTCGGTCAGCGTCGGCCCAGCCCAGCCCATGAACGCCGCCACGCCCCCGGCGGCCTCGACGACCGCCTCGCCCGGTCGGAGGTGGAGGTGATAGGCATTGGAGAGCACCATCCCCGCGCCGGTCTCGGCCACGCGACCGATATCGACGCCCTTGACGGTCGCCGCCGTGGCCACGGGCATGAACAGCGGCGTTGGCACGCTCCCGTGCGGCGTCGTGAGCGTGCCCGCCCGCGCCGCTCCATCGGTCGCCTCGACAGTAAACGCAAATCCGGGCTGCATGCAGAGTGAACCAGAGGGGTTGCCCAGGCCTCAAGAGGCGGCGTTGCTGGCAACCCCGGCGCCCGCGCAGAGGCCTAAAAAATCCCCATGGCTTCGAGTGAATACCGCACGACCAGGCCAGCGACCACCACGCTCACCATGCTCATGAGCTTGACGAGGATGTTGAGGCTCGGCCCGCTCGTGTCCTTGAAGGGATCGCCCACGGTGTCGCCGACCACCGCAGCCTTGTGGGCTTCGGTTCCCTTGCCCCCGTGCACGCCGCTCTCGATGTGCTTCTTGGCATTGTCCCAGGCGCCTCCGGCGTTGGCCATGAAGACCGCCACGCAGAAGCCGGTCGTGAGGCCGCCCACGAGGAGCCCCATCACACCACCGACACCCAGCAGCAGACCGACTACCACCGGAACGGCCAGCGCCAGCACCGACGGCAGAACCATCTCCTTTTGCGCGGCCTTGGTGCTGATCTCCACCGGGGCGGCATAGTCGGGCGTGTCGGTGCCCTCCATGATTCCCGGCTTCTCGCGGAACTGCCGCCGCACTTCCTCCACCATGCCCTTGGCGGCGCGGCCCACGGCCTTCATCGTGAGGGCGCAGAAGACGAACGTGCTCATGGCGCCGATAAACAGTCCGACGAGGACCTTGGGGTTCATCAACGTGACGTCATAGAACCGCATGTAGTCGGCCATGCGAGCCCGCTTGACGGCCACGATTCGCCCGTCCTCCTCGAGCTTCTCCACCGCATCGGCGGCGGGCATCGTCTCGAAAACGGTGCCCGACTTCACGCCGCCGAAATCGGGCAACGATTTCCTGTCGAGGATCATCCAGGTGGAGTTGGCGGCAGGTGTCGCCCCGACCCGCACCGCGAGCCCGCCGGCGAGCTTGACCCACTCGCCCTCGGCGAGCGTCCGCACCTTGCCGTCAACCGTGATCTGCTGGACGGGCTCCTTCTCGCCCGGGATGTGCTGGATGGCCGAGTGCCCCCAGCGATCGAAGCCGATCCTGACTTCCTCGATGTAGGCCGCGAGCAGGGCCAGTGCCGTGAGCGCCGCCGATCCGATCGCGAAGCCCTTGCCGGTGGCGGCCGTGGTGTTGCCGAGCGCATCGAGCGCGTCGGTCCGCTCCCGGACCATCTCCGGCAGGCCCGCCATCTGGGCGTTGCCGCCGGCATTGTCCGCGATCGGGCCGTAGGCGTCGGTCGCGAGCGTGATTCCGAGCGTGGAGAGCATGCCGACCGCGGCGATGCCCACACCGTAGAGCCCCAGGGCGAATGCGTTGGGGTCGGCGAAGTTGAAGCCGTTCGCAAAGCCAAACGAGAGCAGCGTCGCCGCCCCGGTGATCAGCACGGGCGCCCAGGTGCTGAGCATGCCTTCGGCAATGCCGCCGATGATGATCGTGGCCGGGCCGGTGAGCGCCTGATCGGCCAGCTGCTTCGTGGGTTCGTACTCATTGCTCGTGGAATACTCGGTCCACTTGCCGATCAGCCAGCCCGCCACGAGCCCGATGATCACCGAGACCGCCACGCCTAGGTGCGACCAGCCGACGAGCATCCACGTGAGCACGAGCGAGGCCCCGACGATCGCGATCGTGGAGCGATCAATACCCTTGCCCAGGGCCGCCAGCAGCGCCTTCTGCGAGGAGTCTTCTTG
>JBPCTA010000426.1:0-13165 GCA_051006595.1 Pirellulales bacterium | reverse complement strand
GGCCATGTCGCCGGTCGCCGGCGCCGCACCCCCAAGCCAGTTCCCTGTCGCCGTGAAGACGCTCGTGCTGGCGCCATTGGTCCAGGTGCGGACCGTCTGGGCCGATGCCGGTACCCCGCTCAGGAGCATGATCGCCAGCATGATCCTGCCGAAAGCTGTTGTTCGCATGAGTAAACCCCTTGTGAAAAACCCCGCCAACGACCGTACGATAACGTTTGCGTTGCCGATGTGCAAGGCCTGGGATTGAGTGGTGGCCTGCGGTGCGACCCTGACGACGGGCGGGTGTCCCCCGACGGACTGCGGCCTTAGGAGAGGATCTCGCTGATCACCCGGGGCGATTCCACGCCGGTGAGCCGGGCATCGAGTCCCTGGAACTTCACGCTGAATGCATCGTGCCGAATGCCGAGGCAGTGGAGCATGGTGGCGTGAAGATCGTGGACGCTACAGGGTTTCTCCACGACGGCGTAGCCCAGGTCGTCGGTCTCGCCGTGGACGAGCCCTCCACGGACGCCGCCGCCGGCCAGCCAAACGCACATCGCCTTGTTGTGATGATCTCGGCCGTCTCCCTTCTGCGACATCGGCGTGCGGCCAAACTCACCGGCCCAGACCACGAGCGTCTCGTCGAGCATGCCGCGGTCGCGGAGATCGGTGAGGAGTGCCATGCAGGCCCGGTCGATTTCGGCGGCCTTGTACTCCACCCCCTTTTTGACGCCGCTGTGGTGGTCCCAGTCCTTGTGGTAGAGCTGGACAAACCTCACGCCACGCTCCGCCAACCGGCGGGCGAGAAGGCAGTTCGAGGCGAACGAGCCGTCGCCAGGGGTGCAGCCATAGAGGACACGTGTGGCCTGGCTCTCGTCCGATGTGTCCATGAGCCCCGGCACGCTCGCCTGCATCGCAAAAGCCATTTCGTACTGGGCAATCCGAGCCGCGATCTCGGCGTCCCCCGTGAGAGCAACGTGCCCGGAGTTGAGTGCGTTGATCGCAGCGATATCGGCTCCCTGCCGTTCGCGGCTGACCCCCGCGGGATTGCCGAGATAGAGGACCGGATCACCCCGGCCCCGCAGTTGCACGCCCTGATAGCGGCTCGGAAGGAATCCACTCGACCACTGCCGGGCCGCGATCGGCTGGTTTTGGCCTCCCTTCCCCAGGGATGTGAGCACCACGAAGCCGGGAAGTTCAGCCGCCTCGCTGCCGAGGCCGTAGGTCACCCACGAGCCCATGCTCGGCCGGCCTGCGATCTGTGAGCCCGTATTCATGAACATATGGGCCGGGTCGTGGTTGATGGCGTCGGTTGTCATCGAGCGGATCAGGCAGATCTCGCCGAGCGCCGAGCCGATGTGGGGAAAGAGCTCGCATATCCATGTGCCGCCGGGGCCCATCCGCCTAAATGGCAGCTGCGGCCCGTAGCAGACGAGCTGCTGCCCCTGAAGCTGGGCGAGTTGCTGGCCCTGGGTGAGGCTCTCGGGCATCGGCCGGCCGTGGAGCTCGGCGAGCTTCGGCTTGTGGTCGAAGGTTTCGAACTGCGAGGGGCCGCCCGCCATCGTCAGCCAGATCACCCGCTTAGCCCGCTGTGGAAGCGGCGGTGGATCGAGTACTCCACGCAGCGGAGCGGATGACGCGACCCGCGGGGCGGCGAGCGATGCCAGCGCCACAACGCCGAGCCCCTGGGATGCGCGGCCGAGAAAGGCCCGCCGAGCGAGATGAGCGTGATGGTCGGATCGAAGCGATGGCATTCTCAACTCCTGGTGATTGTCTCGTGGAGATTGAGCAAAACCCGCGCCACATGAGTCCAGGCTGCGAGTTCCGCTGCCTCGATGCCGATGGGCGGCGGCGTGTTGCCGATTCCCACGAGTGCCTCGGCCGCCTGGAGATCGCCACGGTACTCGTCCAGCTGACGCCGGTAGAGGGCCAGTGCGGTTGCCGACTCCTCGGTTCGCGGCAGCCTCTGGAGCGTCTGCCGCCAGGCCCAGGCGATGCGTTCCTCGGGAGTGTCGCCCCCTTCCTGCATCATCCGAGCTGCGTGCACGCGGGCAGCCTCGATGAAGGTTGGGTCGTTGAGGAGGGCGAGCGCCTGCTGCGGAATGTTCGATCGTGACCTCTCGGCGCAGCATTCCTCGCGGCTCGGTGCGTCGAACGCGAGGAGGCTCGGATGGAGAAACGACCGCTGCCACCAGGTGTAGAGGCCGCGTCGGTACTGCTCGGCGTTACGTTCGGCCGTGTAGGTCCGAGGAGGGAAGTTCAGATTGTCCCAGTAGCCGTCGGGCTGATAGGGCTTCACGCTCGGTCCGCCGATCGTCGGCACCAGGAGCCCCGAGGTTGCAAGCGCCATGTCGCGGACGAGTTCGGCATCGAGACGAAAGGACGCCTGTCGTGCCAGTTCGCGATTGAGCGGATCGGCGGCGATCATGGCAGCCGACGCATGCGAAGACTGCCGGTAGGTGGCGCTCGACACGATCAGTCGCACCATGTGCTTCATGTCCCAGCCCGACTCCATGAACTCACAGGCGAGCCAGTCGAGGAGTTCGGGATTTGTCGGTGGTTCGCCCTGGGCTCCGAGGTCGTCCATCACCCGCGAGAGTCCCGCACCGAAGAACTGCCTCCAGAGTCGGTTCATTACCACGCGAGCGGTGAGTGGATTATCCCGGGAGTCGAGCCATCGGGCGAGATCGAGCCGGGTGGGCTCGCGTCCGGCGATCGTCGGCGCCGGGACATAGGAGGGAAATGCCGGTTTCACGATGTCGCCGGAGTCGTCCATCCAGTTGCCGCGTGGCAGGATGCGGACTTCGCTCGGAGTTGACTTCGTCACCGTCACGAGACACTTCGGAATAGGCTCGTAGAACGCTCGCCGGGCTGTCTGCGCCGTCATGAAAGCGTTGAGGTTCGGCTGATCGACCCCAGGCGCGACCTTCTCCCGAAAGTGCTTCTGGAGGAAGTTTTTCTCTCGCTGCGTCCGTTTCTCGGACGCCTTCTTCAGGATGGATGCGATCGGAGGGTTGCCCTTTCCCTTCTCTTCTTTCGCCGTGACCGAGGCCGCGGCCTCGCGTTCCCATCGCTTCTGCGCCGCGTCGAGCTTTTTCCGGGCTTGTCCCAGGGCGTCGTCGAGTTCGGCAAGCCGCCGCAGTTCCTCGGGCGAACCAAGCACCAATCCGTCGCCCCGCTTGCCCACCGGCCGCTCGTCGATATCGGCGAAAAACGCCCCGAGCGAATAGAAGTCGCGCATCGTGATGGGGTCGAACTTGTGGTCGTGGCAGGCGGCGCATCCCGTCGTCTGGCCGAGCCAGACCGCGCCCACCGCACGTACCCGGTCGGTGAGCATTCGCGCCTCATAATCCCTGGCCTGGGCGCCGTTCTCTTCGGTCGTGAGAAGCAGCCTATTGAAAGCGGAGCCGATGCGTGTCTGGGCCGTGGCGTCAGGAAGAAGGTCGCCGGCGAGCTGCTCGACCGTGAACTGGTCGAAGGGCATGTTCTCGTTGAAGCTTGCGATCACCCAGTCGCGGTAGGGCCAGACGTTTCGCGGTGTGTCGCTGTGGTATCCGACGGTGTCGGCGAAGCGGACCACGTCGAGCCAGCCCATCGCCATTCGCTCGCCATAGTGCGGGCTCGCCAGCAGTCGTTCCACGAGACGGACGTGAGCATGTTTCGATTCGTCCTGCTCGAAGGCGCTCGCCTCGGCAGCGGCGGGTGGCAGACCGATGAGATCGAACGAGAGCCGGCGGATGAGCGTGCGGCGGTCGGTCTCGGCGGCCGGAGAGAGGCCGCGTGTCGCGAGCCGGGACTGCACGAGGTGGTCGACGGGGTGCTTCCCGGCCGGCACCGGGGCTTTCACGGGCGGCGTGTAGGCCCAGTGCCCTTGGTATTCCGCTCCCTCCGCAATCCAGCGAGTCAGGAGATCCTTTTGGTTCGCGTCGAGCCGCTTGTGTGAGCCCTGGGGCGGCATCACCAGATCGGGGTCGGCCTCCCGGATACGCGACACCAGCCCGCTCTCCTCAGGCTTGCCCGGCACGATCGCCCCCACGGCAACGGCCGCGTCTCGAAGGTCGAGCCGGAGATCAGCCTCGCGGTGGCCGGCATCGGGGCCGTGGCAGGCGAAGCAGTTGTCGGCCAGGATCGGCCGGATGTCGCGGTCGAACGACACGCGGGGCGCCTCGGCCAGAACGACCCCGGATACCAGGACGACCAGCACGACGATGCCCGCGGCGGCCATCACTGCGAAACGACAACCAGTCGCCATCATGCCCTCTTGTTGCAAGGTCGCAAGAATACCCTTACGATAACGTTTGCGTGACGGCCCCGCAAGCGATTCGCCGCATGGCATGAGCGAAGTCAGATGGGGCCGCTCTGCGCGCGCTCCCGCGAGACGCCGGATCATTCACATGAACAGACCGCTCGTCGTCCCTCTCGCCGCCGTCGTCGCGATGGCATGCACCGCCGCTGCCGCTGCGGATCGCCGCCCCAACGTCGTCGTGATCCTCGCCGACGACCTCGGCTGGGGTGACGTCGGCTGCAACAACCCCGATCGTGGCCGCGTCCCGACGCCCCGAATCGACGCGCTCGCTGCCGAGGGAATGCGGTTCACCGACGGTCATGCAACATCGGCGGCTTGCTCGCCGAGCCGCTATTCGCTGGTCACCGGCCGCTACCACTGGCGGACTCGGCTGCAACGCGGCATCGTCGGCATGTGGGAACCTCCGCTGATCGCGCCTGAGAGACTCACGATCGCCTCGCTCGCCGCAAGCCATGGCTATCACACCGCCTGTGTGGGGAAATGGCATCTCGGCCGTGAATGGCCTATTGCCGACGCCGATGTCCGCTACTTCAAGGGCCTCGGTGGGCCATCGGGTGGTGGTCGCATGGTCGCAAAGCCTTCCGCCGAGCACCGTGCAGCCTGGCGGCGCACGTTCGAGCAGCCGATCCCAGGGGGGCCGACGAGCCACGGCTTTTCAGAAGCCTTCGGCCCCGACGTGCCCAACTGGCCCCCCTACTGCTTCATCGAGGGGGATCGCACCGTCGGCATTCCCACGGCCCTCCTGCCAGTCGATCAGGTCGCCGATCTCCTTGCGACGGCTCAGGGGCCAGCGCTTCCCGACTGGAAACTCGATTACATCCTCCCAGCGCTTGTGGATCGGGCCGGCGAGATCATCCGCCGCGAGGCGACGGCCCGACGGCCGTTTCTTCTCTACGTGCCGCTCACGTCACCGCACACGCCGATCGCCGTTGGCCGCGAGTGGCGGGGCCGCAGCGGCCTCGGAGTGGACTACGCCGACTTCGTGATGCAGACTGACGCCGCCGTCGGCGGAATACTCGACGCAATCGGCGAGGCGGGGATCGCTGACGATACGCTCGTCATCTTTACCAGCGACAACGGCTGCGAGACGAAGGTCGGCCTCAAGGAACTCGCGGCCCGGGGGCACTTCCCGAGCGGCCCCTTCCGCGGCTACAAGCGGGACGTCTGGGAGGGGGGGCATCGGGTGCCCTTCATCGTCCGCTGGCCGGCCGTCGTGCCGCAGGGCCGCGTCTGCGGCCATATCGTTTCCTCGGTCGATGTCATGGCCACGCTGGCCGATATTCTCGGTGCCGATCTTCCGGCATCAGCGGGGGAAGACAGCGTGAGTCTGGTGCCGCTGCTCAGCGGTGGCTCCAAATCGGTGCGAGCGTCGCTCGTTCACCAGTCATACTCAGGCGTGTTCGCCATCCGCGTCGACCGGTGGAAGCTCATCTTCGGCCCCGGCTCGGGGCCCCCGGACTCGACACCGGCGCAGCTCTACGACCTTGTGGCCGATCCCGGAGAGACAACGGACCTCGCCGCGGAGCACCCCGAAGAGGTCGCGCGACTTCGCGGGGCCATGAAGCGTCTCGTCGCTGATGGCCGCAGTACGCCGGGTGGCGCGCAGGCCAACGACGTCGCCGTCGCGATTCGCAAGGACGGCGGCAGGCAGAAAAGCCCTGCCAACGGAGCCAGGCGACCCCAGCCGGAACCGGTTCCCTGAACGGATCCCCGCGGAGCAGGCTCGACAACGATGGCAATCTCCCGACGAAGGGCCGTGATCGCGTCTCTCTCCCTGCTCGGGGCTGCCCAGACGCTGGCCGACGAGCTGGCGGCGTCCATCGCCGACACAGCCTCACCAGTGGCTCCGCTCAGGCCGGATTTCGCCACCGATCAGCTGCGGCTGGTTGAGCAACGCCGCGGCGGCTGGCTTGCCCGGGCCGAGGCTGCAACGCCAAAGCTTCTCCGCACGCCGATGGAGCCGGTCGCTCTGGTCAAGGTGGAGGCGGATGCAGCGGGCTTTCAGGGCTGGAGGACCGTTGTCGTTGACAGGCCCGAGGCGATCTTCAACAGGCCGCTGAAACCCGGCGATGCCTTTGTCATCGACTTCGGCGAGCACCTCGTCGGATATCTCACGATCAGCCTTCGCGGGTTCGAGCGACCGGTGGACGCGCCGGTTCGGCTGCGGCTGGTCTTCGGAGAGGTGCCGGCAGAGGTTGTCGAGCCCTTTGATCCGTATCAGGGCGGACTCTCGCGCTCCTGGTTTCAGGACGAGGTTGTCACCATCGATGACCTGCCCGCCACCCTGACGCTCCCGAGGCGGTATGCCTTCCGCTATCTGCAGCTGACGGTCGTCGCGTGCAGCACGCACGGCCGGTTCGGCATCGAAAGCCTGCGTGCCGACGCGGTCACGTCGGCCGACCCTGACCGACTCGCGGCCTTCGCTGCCGACAGTCCGGAGGAGGCGGCCATCGACGCGATCGCGGTCCGCACCCTCCGTGACTGCATGCACACCGTGTTTGAGGATGGCCCGAAGCGGGATCGTCGGCTCTGGCTCGGTGACCTGAGGCTTCAGGCGCAGGCCAACTATGTAACCTACCGCCAGATCGATCTCGTCAAGCGATCGCTGTACCTGCTGGCGGGCACGGCGACGAACGAGGGGCTCGTCGGCACCTGTTCCTTCGAGCGGCCCGTGCCCTCCCGCGGCGACAACAGCATCCTCGACTACACAGCGCTCTTCGCGGCCACCGTGCTCGACTACCTGAGAGCCAGCGGCGACCGGGCGACGGCAGAGGATCTCTGGCCACTTGTGCTTCGCCAACTGGCATTCACGCTGCCGCCCGTCGATGCCACGGGACTCTTCATTCCTCCCAAGGACTGGTGGCTGTTCGTTGACTGGCACCCGACGCTCGACCGGCAGGCGGCCGAGCAGGCGATCGTGCTCTTCGGACTGCGGGCCACGCAGGATCTTGCCGTCATGATCGGATGCGACACGGCCGCCGCGGAACTCGAGCCGATGATCGACCGGATGAAGGCGGCCTCCCGGGAGCGGCTCTGGGATGAAACGGCCGGAGTCTATGTCAGTGGCCCGCAGCGACAGGTGTCGGTCGCCAGTCAGGCGTGGATGGTGCTGGCTGGCGTGCCGACGGAGGAGGAGGCTCGACGGGCCATGACCACCGCCATTGCGGATGCGGCGGCTGTGAAGCCCGTCACCCCCTACATGCACCATCACGTGGTCGAGGCGCTCTGCACGGCAGGACTGTGCGACATGGCCCGGCAGTACCTCCTCGACTACTGGGGAGGCATGGTCACGAAGGGCGCCGACACCTTCTGGGAGGTCTACGTGCCCGAGGAGGAAAAGCGATCTCCCTATGGCAATCATCTCATGAACAGCTACTGCCATGCCTGGAGTTGCACGCCAAGTGTGTTTCTCCGGGGCGGCTGGACTCGTTGAGCGCCCCCGATGACCCGATGCATCCGCCCGAAGGCGCACCGCCCGGCCACGATCCTGCTGGCCGTCATGGCGGCCTCGGCAGCGCAGGCCGAGCCGGTTCACTCCCTCGGGAAACTTGAGCCGTTCTGGCGGCATTCGGCAACGCTCGGGCCCCATCTCGAAACCGGCTACTCGATGATCGAGATTCCGTCGTATCTCGCGGAAGGAGATTTCCCTTATCGGAAGCGCCCGTCTCGACGGGAGGCACCCTTTGCCGACCACCTGAGCGTTGTTCGCCTGCTCGGCGGCTACGCGGGCGACGGCGTTCCGCAGCCGGACCGTGATCTCGCATACCGCGCGGCCGATGGCAGGATCGAGTACCGTTGGGAGTTGCTCGAGCCCCGGCTCCGACCCGCGATCGATCAGGGCTACGAACTCACGCTGGTGCTGGATAACGTCCCCTGGTGCTTTCCCGACGTACCCCGGTTGGGCGGATTCGGCCAGTGCGTTCCACCGGGTGATCCTGAGGAATGGACCGACTTCATCTCCGAGTTGTGCCGAAGGCTCGCGACGCTCCTGGGGCCTGACAGGGCAGGACGACTCCGGTTTCGACTTGGAACTGAAAACAACGGACGAGAGCGATTCGATGGCTCGGAGGATCGTTACCTCCAGCACTATGACACGACCGCACGGGCAATTCGCGACGTGCTCTCCACAGCCGAGGTCGGCCCCTTCAACATCTCGGGAGCGAGCATCCGAGGCATGGACAGACTCCAGAACGTCAACGCTTTCACCCTGGCCGAGCATTGCCGGGATGAGCGGTCGGGTTCAGGGGCGCGCCTCGACTGGATCGCCTTTTCACGCTACTACGCTCCGGGAACCCTTCCTGCCGCCAGTGCCGATGAGTGCCGCCTGATCTGGGAGGAGTTTGAGCGTCGGGTTCCGGGGCTCGTGGGCGTGTCCCGCGAGGTTCACGAGTTCGGCATCGCGCCCTTCGGCGAGGCTTCCAGGGGGGGGTTCGTGAGCGCCGAGCCCGGCGCCCTCGGCGCTGCCCTGACCTGCCAGATGATGCTGTGGCTCCGCGAAGCCCGCGTCGATCGACTCTGGCACTGGAATGTGTACGAGACGGTGCGCGATCACGAACACCGTCCGCTTCACCTGTTCGACGGCGATGCCTGGGTGTTGAGCGTGCTCGAGCATCAGGTCGGAAGTGAGGCGACGCTGGTTCCGCTGGCTCCCTCGACCATCGGAACGTCCCTTCTGGCAGCCGTGTTTACGACTCCGCGACGCGCCGTCCTTCTCACGGCTGCCTACCATCCCGATCCGGCGAAGCATACGCCGGAGTCCCTTGTCGTCTCCGTGCCTAAGGACCTCTGGCCTCATGCCGTTTCGAGGGCACGGCGCGTGCGACTGAATCGTCGCACCAGCGTCTGGGATCGGATCCGCCGCGACCTTGAGATGGCCGGCCTGCTTACCGACGACTATGTCGCCAGGCCGGATCGTCTTGGCAGTATTCGGCAGATGGGCAACGACCGGGCCGGCGAGCGGTTCGTCGCCGCCCGATACGATGACTACGCCCGTGCATGGGTGGAGTCGCTCACGCTGACGCCGCTCGATGACGGGGTTGCCCTCAGGAAGGACGAGGATGGAATGAAGGTGTCTCTCTCCCTGACGGCTCCCGAAATAGCAGTCGTTGTTCTTGATGCTGAGGACGCCCGCGACGGCGATTCTCGCCATGGCGATGCCGCCACCGCCGCAAGCGCCTCGGTACGGTGGCGGGAGGACGGGGATCGGGCTCCTTCGACGCCACGCCCCGTCTCTTCCCCGATGAATCGCAGCGGGGCTGACTCCTTCGAGGGCGACATGCCATGACTGCCATGCGCCGCCCTTCCCCGGACTCTTAGCCGACCGTTTGCCGGCGGCTGCTGGAGGGCTTGTCGCCTTCGGATCGACCCTTCTGGAGGCGTGCCCTCGTTGCTCTCGGCCTCGCGGTGAGCTGGCTGGCGGGGCCTGCGGCGGCGGGGCCCAACGTGGTCTATATCCTCGCGGACGATTTGGGCCTTGCTGAGGTTGGGCCGTTCGGGCAGCGGTTGATTCCAACTCCACGCCTCGATCAGATGGCAGGCGAAGGGCTCTGCTTCGACAGGGCGTATGCAGGCTCCGCTGTATGTGCTCCTTCACGCGTGGCTCTGTTGACCGGCATGCACACCGGACGCGGGCCCATTCGGGCCAATAAGGAGTATCCGAACGGTCAGCATCCGATGCCGCCGGGTATTCCAACGGTGGCCAAGTCACTCAAGGCCGCGGGATATGCGACAGGATGCTTTGGCAAATGGGGCGGAGGGTATCCCGGGTCAGGTTCGGAGCCGCTTGATCAGGGCTTCGACTGTTTTGTCGGTTACAACCACCAGATCCATGCCCAAGACTATTTCCCCCAGGCACTCGACGAGGGCCGCGGTCAGCGAAACCTTCCGCTGCGGAACGGCGAGTATTCACACGGGCGAATCATGTACGAGGCCCTATTGTGGATTCGCGACCAGGCGGGCCGAAAGACCCCGTTTTTTCTCTTTCTTCCAGTCACGCTGCCCCACGGCAGGCTGCAGTCGACACCAGAGATGCTCGAGCCATTCAAAGACTCGTACTTTGACAACCCGGCTCCCGACAAGGCGCGGCTGTATGCGGCGATGGTGCATCGGCTTGATGCCGACGTGGGCCGCATCCTCGACGTCCTGCGGGAACTCGGGATCGCGCAGGACACGCTGGTGGTTTTTCTCTCCGACAACGGATGCAGCACCGCGCCGGGCTACCACCCGGAGTATTTTCGAAGCCGGGGCGGCCTGAGGGGCGACAAGCGATCGCCGTTCGAGGGCGGATTTCGAACGGCGGAGATCGCCTGGTGGCCGGGCACGATAGCCGCCGGACGTCGCACCGACCATCTCACGGCGGCGTGGGACCTCTTTCCAACCGCCTGTGAACTGGCGGGCGTGGCGATTCCTGGCGGGTTGTCCGGAATCAGTCTCGTGCCAACCCTCACGGGGAAAGGCCTTCAGAGATACCACGAGATGCTGTTCTTTGAACTTCATGAGGGAGAGACGTGGCAGGCAGTCGTGTGGCCGGATCACACGAAAGCCATCCGACGCCACATCCTGTCCGAGAAGCCGGACCCGATCGAGATCTACGACCTGGCGGCCGATCCGGCTGAAGAGCGAAACCTGTCGGCCGACCGACCTGATCTCGTGCGCCGGGCCGAAGCGGCCTTTCGAGACGAACACGTGCCCAATCTAGACTTTCCTCTGCCGGGTGAGCCTGGGTGGGCCGACCGGCACCCACGACCGCAGGGTCGCAGAAACCAGACCACACCGGAGGAACCCTGATGATGCGCGCTGCGGGCCTCATGATCGTAGGCTGGCTGATGGCATGGTCGGCGGCGCATGCGGCTGACGCCGCGCCGCCGCGATGGAACATTCTCTTCGTGTTTGCCGACGACATGGGCCGCTATGCCTCCTGCTACCGAGGCATCGACGGCAGGACGGATCTCAACGACGCGGTCTCCACGCCGGCCATCGACCGCCTCGCCCGTGAAGGCGTACTCTTTCGGCATGCCTTCGTGAGTTCGCCATCCTGCACGCCCTGCCGGTCAGCCCTGATGTCGGGCCGCCACTTCTTCCAGTGCGGCCGCGGCGCGATCCTCCGCAACGCCGTGTGGGAAGACACGATTCCGTCGTTCCCCCTCCTCCTCGAGCAGGCAGGCTACCGAATCGGAAAAGCCTACAAGGTCTGGAGTCCTGGCCAGCCTCCGGACGCCCCGTTCGGCGGGCAGCGGCGTGCCTTCGAGAAGGCGGGGCGGCTCCCCAACAACTTTTCCGAACATGCGACGAAGATGGTTGCCGACGGCCTGTCCGTTGAGGATGCGCGGGCCGCGATCGTTGCCCAGATTCGCGATAACTTCCGCTCGTTCATGGCGGAGGGGGGCGACTCGCCCTGGCTTTTTTTCTGCGGCCCAACGACTACCCACCGGACATGGGTGAAGGGGGCCGGCAGGGCGCTCTGGGGCATCGACCCGGAGTCGCTCCGTGGGCGGATGCCCTCCTTTCTGCCCGATGTGCCCGAGGTCCGTGAAGATGTGGCTGACTATCTCGGCGAGGTGCAGGCCGTCGATGCATATGTCGCCGTACTTGTGGCCGAGGTGGAGGCCGCGGGAATGCTCGACCGCACGCTTATCGTGGTGAGTGGCGACCACGGCATGCCCGGTGTGCCTGCTGGGAAGTGTGAACTCCACGATCACGGCACGGCGGTCTCGCTCGTGGCACGTGTGCCCCAAGGCACGCCTGGGCGGATCGTCGACGATTTTGTGTCACTGCCCGATCTCGCCCCCACGTTTCTCGAGATTGCCGGTGTGCCACGACCGGTTGGCATGACGGCGCGAAGCCTCATGCCGCAGCTCGTCTCTGCGGCGAGTGGACCAGTTGACCCATCCCGGACCTTCGTGATCACCGGCCGCGAACGGCATGTCGACGTGGCCCGCGAGGGCAACCTCCCGTATCCTATGCGGGCCATCCGCACGGCTGATCACCTCTACATCCGAAACTTTGCCCCGGATCGGCTGCCCATGGGCCGTCCGGGCATCGCCGCTGCGGGGGCGGACGCCGACGTTTCGGTCCTCGAATGCGACACAGGTGCGGCCTTCCCCGACATGGACGCAGGGCCTACCAAGGCCTGGCTGATCAGGCATGGAAACGAGCCCGAATGGCGATGGCTTTTCGATTATGCGTTCGCAGTGCGGCCCGCAGAGGAACTCTACGACCTGCGGTCGGACCCCGATCAGGTTCGCAACGTAGCCGCCAACCCCGCCCATGTGGCGACCCGGCGTGCCCTTGCCAGCCAACTCGACAGGCTTCTCCATGAGGCAGCCGACCCACGGGTCGCCCCCGTGGTGTCGTTCGAGGAGCCCCCCTTTACCGACGTCGAAAAGCAGAACGGCCCTTGATGGCCGAAGGAACGGCGTCATCGTGGGCACGAGGCGACGAGGAGCGGCACCCGGTGGCATGCTAGCCGAGAGCATCCCCGCCCGTCGCGGGTTTCGACCGCTGTCCCCACATTGAGGGCCGCGGGCCACGGTCGCTGGGCTGTTGCGACGGGCTCACTCCACGCCTTACGGCGTTAGGCTTTTACGGGGGTGTGCAGGCCGTAAGGCCGCGGGCCAGATCAGCGGCCCGCGCGGCAGGTCGCGTAATGAAAAAACGCCGCCTCGTCGGGACGGCGGCTGCTCGCCTCCCGGTCGGTGGCCACGCGGATCTCGTCGAAGCCGGCCGCGTCGAGCAGATCGCGGAGCTCGTCGTCGGTGAAGTGGTGGGTGGTGTAGAGAACCTCGCCGCTCGCGTCTCGCGAGAGGTAGGTGTATCGCTCGCCCGTCAGCGGCAGGTCGTCTGCATACAGCCGGGCGTAGCCGGGGTTGATCGTGTCGGACA
>JBPCTA010000425.1:0-2950 GCA_051006595.1 Pirellulales bacterium | reverse complement strand
GGCGGCTGGAGTCGGCTCGGCGGCGACACAAGAGCATGCTCCGGCAGGTTCACGTGGCCGAACGGGCAGTGCGGGAGTTCTTCGTCCGCTGGGGCGTGACCACCGAGCAGGAGTTTCTGGCCAAGGTCGATCGGCGGCCGGAATACGAGGAGGCCCGGGCCGCAGCAGCCACCGCGGAAATGACCTGGTCGGAGGCACGGCGGCGCACGACCGAGCCGCCTGAGGTCGATCGCTGGCTCGCCGAGGCCCATGTGGTGCCCCTGGCGAAGCGACTCGCCGAGGCCCGCGAAACGACGCAGCGACACCGCACGGCGCTTGCCGCCGCCTCCGAACGGCGGCAAGCCGTCATGGACCGCGTGGAGATCGCCGCCCACGATCATTCGCTGGAGTCGCTGCAGGCAGAAGTCGCCGCCATCGAGGAAAGTCTCCTCCAGCAGCAGCAGCGGCGTGATCTCCTCCATCGGGCCCATGTGCTCCTCGAGCAGACCCGCGCCGCGGTGGCCCGCGATCATCAACCGCCCGTTCTCCGGGAGGCATCTCGCTGGCTCTCCCGGCTCACCGACGGCCGCTATCCCTCGATCACGACCGCCATCGACGAGGCTCGGCTCGAGGTGCACGATGTGGCCGGCGACGTCTGGAACCCCGAACGGCTCAGCCGTGGCACCCGGGAGCAGGTCTTCCTCGCCCTTCGGCTGGCGCTGATCCGCGACCTCGGCCGGCACGACGTGAGCCTGCCGGTGGTGATGGACGACGCGCTGGTCAACTTCGACGACACACGGGCCAGATCGGCGGCACGGGTGCTGGTCGAGTTTGTCGCGGAACAGGCCGCCGACCGGCAGATGCTCGTGCTCACCTGCCACGAACACGTGGCCCGCACGTTCGCGGCGGCCGGCGCCCATGTCCGCTCATTCTCCGATCCCGCGCCGCTCTGGGGCCGCACGCCACCCGCGGCGAGCGATCCACGGCCGGCTGCGGTCCTGCCGACACCGGCCGCTCTCGTCGAGGTCGCACAGCCCGTCGCCGAGCCCGTCGCCGAGCCGGTCCATCCTCACGACCTCTGGCCGGCCGAGGCCTTTTTCTTCGGCCGCACCGGCCGCGGCTCCTGAGGCTCGTGAAGCATCCGCCTCAGACCTGCACGACACCCTGCTGGACGTCGCGGAGATACCGCTGCCGCATCTGCGCCAGGAGCATGCTGAGATAGCCGTTCGCGCCCAACGAGAGAAACAGCGCGATCAGACTTCCGACCAGCCAGCCCCACGGCTTTTCGGCGGGCACTTCCCCCGGCACCGACGCGGCTTCCGCGAGCCGCGCCGAGGTGACGGCCACCGGCGCCGCCTTCCGCGGCTTGCGTGATGCCTCGATCACGGCTCGCTCGATGGCCGGCGGCCAGTTGTCGCCGACGAAAATCCGCACGCGTCGAACATCCCGTGAGTCAGCGGGGACATCGCTCGAGAACTGATACGGGCTCGAGCTCTTGAGGAGATCAGGCTCCACGCGGACGAGATAGTCGCCGCCGCCATCGTCGGTCGGCACATACGCCGCCTCGATGCCCGTTGCCACAAGCGTCGCCACCATCAACACGAACTCGACCATCGTCGATCCTTTCTCTTCGCACTCGCCGGTCCGACCGCATCGCGATCGGGCCCAAAACTCCACGATTCCACCCTCCGGACACCCGCCTACGCAAGTCCAGCCGGCGGATCGGTGCGACGTCCCCTGGGCCGGCGGCCGATTCCCGCGGAGCCGGCCGACCCTCGACCGTCCGCTGCGAGGGTGGAATCCTGCTCGGAAAGGCTGGTAATTTCGGTCTGGAGCATGGTCAGGGCCGCCTGGAGGAAAGCCACCGCGATCGGCCCCACGAAGATTCCGATGGGGCCCAACGCTCCGACCCCGCCGAGCACGCTCAACAGGGCGAGCAGCGGGTGGAGCTTCGATTGTCCGTGCAGGACAATCGGCTTGATGATGTTGTCAACCGTCGAGACCACTCCCATGCCCCAGAGGGCGAGGCCGGCGGCGGCCCAGGTGTTCTTCTCGAAAAAGAGCAGGTAGAGGCTCGCCGCTCCCCACACGATCGCCGCGCCCGCGATCGGCACGAGCGCGCCGAAGAAGGTCAGCAGCGTGAGCAGAAATACCTTGCCGAGACCGGCCACGTAGAAGCCCAGCCCGGCCAACACCGCCTGCACGACGGCGGCCAGCAGGATCGAACTGACGACGGCTCGACTGACCTGCTCGAACTCCTCGAGGAGTTGCCATTGATATCGACGATCGAGCGGAATCAGCCTGGTCACGCCCTCGAGCATCCGACCGCCGTCGGCCAGAAAATAGAACAGGCTGACGACCGTCACGACGAAGCCGATCAGAACCTTCGCGATCACAGCCGGAGCGCGGGCCGCAATCGGGCCGATCCATTCTTCCATCAGCCGCTTGAGTTCGGCGTTGACGCTCTCCGCGGTGATCTGCAGGCCGGTGGCCTCGTTGAATCTCGCCACGATTCCGTCCAGCACATGCGGATCAAGCTTGATGCCCTCCGGACGCCGCAGCAGTGCCACGGCATCACCTCCGGCGCGAAATACGAGCAGCGACAACGGCGCGAGCACGATCAGCACGATCAGGAGCGTGGTCAGGCCGGCCGCGGCCCAGTCGGGCCAACGGGTTCGCTCCCGCACCCAGCGGTGGAGCGGGCCGAAGATCACCACGAGCATCGCGGCCAGAAGCATCGGCAGGAGGAAGTTAGCCATCACCTGCAGCGACAGGAGCCCAAACAGCACCACCAACGCGAGCAGCATGCCGAAGGAAACGAGTCGGGTCATGGGAGCGGGTCCGGCGCGGGGGCGGAAAACGGGCTGGCGGAGCGGGAGAAGCTGTCGCCGAGTGTACTCAGGCCGCCCCTCGCACGGCATCGCGGGCCGGTGCCGGATGGCGCATGGCAGGGCAAGGCGGGATGGCGGCC
>JBPCTA010000424.1:0-3809 GCA_051006595.1 Pirellulales bacterium | reverse complement strand
CGTGCGGCCCGCGCAGGAGGCATCATTCAAGGCCGAAGACAACGTGATTGCCGGCAACGTTGTCGGCTACGGGGCCACGAGCGGCGAGATCTTCATTCGCGGCATCTGCGGCGAGCGGTTCTGCGTGCGGAACAGCGGCGCTGAAGCCGTCGTGGAAGGCACCGGCGACCACGGCTGCGAATACATGACCGGGGGCCGCGCGGTGGTGCTCGGCGAAACGGGCCGCAACTTCGCGGCCGGCATGAGCGGCGGCATCGCCTACGTGTGGGATGCGAACGGCACGTTTCGATCGAGGGTCAATCCTGAGATGGTGGAACTCGAACCGCTCGACCAGCACGATCTCGAATACGTGAGGGGGCGGATCGAGAAGCACGTCGACTACACCGGCAGCAGCCGCGGCAAGGAGATTCTCTCCCGCTGGGCGACGGAGCAGTCGACGTTCGTCAAGGTCATGCCCACGGATTACAAGCGGGCCCTTGCGGAACTCCGCAAGCTCGCGGAGCAGGAACAGGAAGAGGCCAGAAAGGCGGAGGTCAACGTCAATGGGTGAGCCACGCGGATTCATGAAATATGAGCGGAAGGTGAGTGGCTATGCGCCGGTCGCCGATCGACTCAAGCACTACAACGAGTTTCTCACGATCCTCCCGCCGGAAGAGGTGAAGACCCAGGGCGCCCGGTGCATGGACTGCGGCGTGCCCTTCTGTCACACCGGCTGCCCGCTCGGAAACATCATTCCCGACTTCAACGACCTCGTGTATCGCCAGCAGTGGCACGAGGCGAGCCAGCGGCTTCATGCCACGAACAACTTCCCCGAGTTCACCGGACGCGTCTGCCCCGCCCCGTGCGAGGCCGCCTGCGTGCTGGGCATCAACGAGGATCCGGTCGCGATCAAGCAGATCGAGATGGCGATCGCCGACAGGGCCTGGGACGAGGGCTGGATCGTGCCCGAGCCGCCCAATGTGCGGACCGGCAAGCGGGTGGCGGTGGTGGGCAGCGGTCCGGCGGGCCTCGCCGCGGCGCAGCAGCTCAACCGGGCCGGCCATCACGTGACGGTGTTCGAGCGGGCCGACCGTCCGGGCGGGCTGTTGATGTATGGCATTCCGGATTTCAAGCTCGAGAAGGGCCGGGTTTGGCGACGGGTGGAGCAGATGCAGGAGGAGGGGGTGGAGTTCCGCTGCGGCGTAAACGTCGGCAGCGATGTCGGCACGCAGTCGCTCGTCGAGGAATACGACGCCCTCGTGCTCACCGGCGGCGCCACGCTGGGCCGCGACCTGCCGATCCCGGGCCGTGAGCTTCAGGGAGTGCATTACGCGATGGAGTTTCTCCCGCAGCAGAACAAGCGAAACGCCGGCGACGAGGTTGCAGGCCAGATTCTGGCCGACGGCAAGCACGTGATCGTGATCGGCGGCGGCGACACTGGATCCGACTGCGATGGCACGAGCAACCGTCAGGGTGCCGCGAGCCTGACGCAGTTCGAACTGCTTCCGCAGCCACCGGACCTCGGCAAGTATCCGCGGCGAAGCGAGCGGCCGGCCAACACCCCGTGGCCCACCTGGCCAATCATGCTGCGAACGAGTTCGTCGCACGAGGAGGGCTGTCGTCGCGAGTGGAGCATCCTGACGAAGGAGTTTCTGGGGGATGCCGAGGGACGGCTTCGCGGCCTCAAGACGGTGCGGCTCGAATGGTATGCCGACGCCGCCACGGGCCAGCAGAAGTTTCGCGAGGTCGCAGGCTCCGAGGAGGAGTGGCCGTGCCAGCTCGCGCTGCTCGCGATGGGTTTCGTGGGGCCGGACAAGCACGGGCCGATCGCCGATCTGGGCCTCGAACTCGACCCGCGAGGCAACGTGAAGACCGGCGCCGACTACATGACGAGCAAGGCGGGCGTGTTTGCCGCCGGGGATCTCCGCCGCGGCCAGTCGCTCGTGGTGTGGGCGATCCACGAGGGCCGAGAGGCGGCCCGCTCGGTGGACCTCTGGCTGATGGGGCAGACGAACCTCCCGAGCCTCGCGGCCGGCGAATTCGCAGTCCACGCCTAGGGTCGGCCTAGGGAGTGGTGGCGGAGCGAAGCACGACCACGAGCGCCTCGCTGTTGTCGGCGAGGCTGCCCGGACGGTCGTTGAGCTTGAAATAGAGTGGGCCGTCGGTGGCGGCCAACAGTCTGGCCTTTGCGCCCTCGCCGATGATCACGAACCGTGGCCGTCCGCCCTCCGTTGGCTTCTCGACCCACTGCGCGGCAAGCAACCGTCCCAGCGGGCGGCCGCGATACCACTCGACCGAAATCCCCTCGGCCTCGCTCTCGATCCGCGTGTCGTCCACCCTACCGAGCGGGCATCGTCCGGTGGCGTGGAGGTCGTAGGCTCGACCCTTCGCCAGTGCGAGCCCGCTGTTCTGCCAGCCGCGGTCAGCGGCAACCTCGACTCGTTCCGGCGACACCAGCGGCCGGCCTGGCGACCAGTCGATGGCCGAACGGCCGAAGTCGTAGCCATAGTCGAGGTCATCGGTGAAGGCGTCGAAATCACGTCCGGCCCGCGTTGCGTCATAGGACGACATGGCGGCGAGCCGGTCATTCAAGGTCGGATCGAGCGGCCCACGGCCGACCATGGCAAACGTCTGGGCATACGTGGGATGCCCTGCGAGAAATGCGACGGTCGCCCAGCTGGCGGCGTAGTCGGAAATGTCGTGATGGCGGCCCGCATTCGCTTCGAGCACGTCGGCCAACGCCGGCCTCATGCCGGCCGCTCGCAACTCATGGAGCCGTTCGATCCTGCCGAGCTGCTCGACATCGGAAGCCCGATCGGGAATTGGCGTCGCGACAAACCGCATGGCGTCGCCATCGGCATCGAGTCGGTGCGTGGCGAGATACTCGGCGATGCCCTCGGCATACCAGGCGGGGGCGGCGAGATCGCGGACGGTGATCGTGAAGGCATGCACGCCCTCGTGCAGAAGCAGATGGCGGCGATAGGCGGGGTTTGACTGGTCCATCATCCAGAAGCGATGGCGGTCACAAAACCCATTGGCAAACTCCGGGGTGTCGTCCGTCAGAAGCCCCGCGGCACGAAACCGCTCCCGATCGACCACCAGGCAGCCGAAGGCCCGCCAGCGTGGGAGCGTCTCGATGGGAATCGCATAGTGGTCGCACCATGAGGCAAACGCCTGATCGAAGACTGCGGGCAACTCTTCGACGCCGTCGCCTTCCCGTGGCGGCCGGTCGGTAACCAGCACGAGGCGGTCCGACTCGATCACCCGGAGCCCCGCCCGGCGGGCCATCGCCGTCAGCGTGTCGATCGGCAGTTCATGGATCGCCCCGCTTGCCACCGCCTGCCACCACGCCGCCACCGCGAGGAGCACCGCCACACCAGCGACTCGGCACGGGACGGCGGGTGGGCCAGAGATCAATCTCATTCTTCCCAGTTCACCCAGACCGCGCCGATCCGACAAGGCGTGCAGCTGCGAAGGGCCGCCGGCTGATGAAGGCCCCCAAAAATTCCGATCGCAGGGAGTGGGCGTGGGCTGCTACAAGCCGCCCACGCCAGGAGGGCGAACGACGTGCGGCAAGGACGCCATCAACGCACCGGTGAGGGGCTTCGCAGCCTGCTTCCGCCGGTCTGCGCCTGGGTGGCCTGCGCGAGCGTGGCATGGCTCGCAGGTACCTCCCACGGCCAGAATGTGTCCGACGAAGCCCAAGTCAGCGCGTGGGCGTCGGGAGGCACCTCGACGACGACCAAGCCCGACGACAAGGATGGCAAGCCTGGTGGTGGCGTCGCGCCGGCCACGATGCCCTTCTGGCAGGCCCCTGCCCTGCCGACGGC
>JBPCTA010000423.1:0-5495 GCA_051006595.1 Pirellulales bacterium | reverse complement strand
GCGAAGCATGACGCAGGGCCAGGGTGTGTTCACGATGGAGTTCAGCAAGTACAAGCCGACTCCGGGCAACATCCAGCGAGAAATCGTCGAAGAGCGGAAGAAGGCCGAGCTGGCCGCGGCGAAGTAGCAAGCGAGCAGAACGGCCGGTCGCGATGAAAGCCGACCGGCCGTAAGGCCGCGGGCAGCCCTGCGACCGGGTTCGGGGCCACAGTCCGGCCGCGGGCAGCCCTGCAGCGTGCAGCCCTGCAGCGGGCAGCCCTGCAGTGCGGCTCAGGACTGCCCATGCCCCGTCGCCGGACGTTCGCTGCGGACATCCTGTCCTTCGCTCACTCGGATGCCGCCATCGCTTCGCCATCCTGGCTCCGCTCGTCGTCATACGCCGGCTCGCGGGGCACGGGCAGCCCCTCGCTGAGTTCCTGCCCGTCTGGCGCACGACCCCACGCCTCACGGCGTTGGACTTTTACGGTGCGGCACCGTTCGTGAAAGCCGACCGGCCGTAAGGCCGCGGGCAGCGTCACCATCCGGCCATTTCCGCGCCACGTCCCTGCTCCACGTCGCTTTCGCGCGGATGCGTGATACGCTCTCATTCATGCGCCGTCTCCCACTCCTCCTCGCTCTCGTCGCCGCAACAGCCCGGGCTGAGCTGCCACCCGAGCCGGCAGGCGCTTCCGCCGAGGCCCCGCCGGCGCGTCCCACGATGCAGCAGCTTCCGGCCGCGGCGGCCCGCGAAGTTCCGCCCTCGGCCAGAGCCCTCGTCGACGCCCGCGCGGAGTTTGACCGGCGCTATCCGGGACTCCTTGCCCGCGGTCGCACCACGGCCGGGGCCACGGTGCTTGCCGAGGCCCTCATCGATGCGGCGATGTCGGAGGAGGATCGCGACGTGAAGTGGCTGATGCTCCTCGAATCCCGGCGGATGGCGGCGGCGTCGGGCAATCCGGCCACGCTCGACCGGGCGATCGTGCTGGCGTCGGCCACGTATGATTTCGACGCCGTGGAGGCCGAATACGAGGCGCTCAAGGAGATTCCGCTCCGGGCCTTGCCGCCCCACCGCGCGGCGGCGCTCGCCGAGGTGGCGGAGAAGGTGGCCTCGCGGGCGGAGGGCGACGGGCGGCGTCATCTGGCAATCGCGTCGCTGAATCTCGCGGTTCGCGGCTGGCAGCGGGCGGGGCTGATCGAGCCGGCCAAGCGGGCGGCGATCCGGCACGATGAGATGATCGCGCCGGCCGCGTCAGGGCGGGATGCGCCGTAAGGCCGCCGCGTTTGTATAAGCCGACCGGCCGTAAGGCCGCGGGTGCCCGTATAAGCCGACCGGCCGTGAGGCCGCGGGCAGCGCTGCGTTTGACCCCGGCCCCGCGTCACGCTCGCGATTCCCGCGTCCACGCGATCATCTCGGCGAGGCCGGCGCGGGTGGTTTGGGGGTGCGTGAATCCCGCCGCCACGAGTTTGTCGCAGGGGAAGATCGTCGTCTCGCGGATCGCCCGTAGGCGGGCCGAAGTGAGCGGAAAGTCGCGTCCGGTCGCCGCTTCGATCGCGTCGCCGAGCGGCGCTATCACTCCCGCCAGCCAGGCGGGGATGCGTTTCGGCGGTGCCGCCCCGGCGAGTTCGGCGATCGTCGCTGCGAGTTCACCGAGCGACGGCGTGTCGCGGTCCGACACGTTGAAGACCTCGCAGCCGGGCGTGGATCGCTCTGCCGCAAACGCAATGGCGCCGCAGAGATTCTCCCGCGACACGATCGATTTTCGCGTCTCGCCGCCGCCGATCAGGCAGGGCTTGCCCGCGAGGATTTGTCGCACAAACGCGGCGAGGTTGGCCTCGTTTCCGGGGCCGTAGACGGGGGCTGGCCGCAGGATCACGGCCGAGCGGGTCGGGTCGGCCGCTGCCCACTGTCGCACGGCCGCCTCCGCCTCGGCCTTGGAACGGCCATAGGGGGCCGTCGTTTCTGGTCGGCCGGCCTCGGTCATCGGCCCGTCGCCGGCCGCCACGGCCTTAATCGAGCTGAGCAACACAAACCGTCGGATCCCTTGCCGGGCCGCCCAGTCGAGCCAGGCTCGCGTGCCGCCCACGTTCACGGTCGTGAAGTCGTCGATGTCGGCTGGCGTGGGCCGCGGGATGTGCTGCTTCACCTCGAGATGCACGATCGTGTGAATGTCCGCGATCGCCGCTGGCGTATCGAGCAGCGTGTGGCGGGGTGCGCCGGTCCACCCGGCGGGCAAGCCGTGCGGAGCCTCGCGGCCTGTGGCGAGGCCGGTGTGGCCGTGGGCTGCAAGGTGATCGCAGAGACCGCGGCCGATAAAGCCGCGAGCTCCGGTGACGAGCAGTTTCATGGCCGAGAGTGTAATGCACGCAGGATTGCGGGCCCGTCTGGGGTGCGACCCCACGCCTTACGGCGTTGGGCTTGTACGGGGCGGTGGCGTTCGTGAAAGCCGACCGGCCGTGAGGCCGCGGGCTGCGCCACGCTCGACCCCGGGCCCGCGAATCGCGAGGGCTTAGCGGCCGCCGTAGAAGTGCGAGTAGTTCATATACGTCGCCCGATGGCCGGTGGGGCGGATCGATTCATCGATCTGACGGCCCGACGTGTCTCGCCCGATCTGCTGCACCTGATTCTGCAAAGCGCTCATCTGACGCCGCTGGCTGATCTGCTCAATCTGCTGCTGCTGCTGCTGCACCTGCGGCTGCACCATCGTCTGGTAGATGTTTTGAGATTGCAGCGGGTTGTAGCCCTGCTGCTGGAGCTGCATGTAGGGGCTCACCGTCGGACGCCGGTAGGTGCTCGAGAAAGGCAGAGAGCCTCCTGCTTGTCCGCCAGCCGCCGCTCCCGCGGAGTAGCTCGATCGGCCCGGCTGAGCCTCTGCTTCGCCGGCACCGATCACCACGGCAACGGTCACCGCGGCCGCCAGAACCATCCCTCGTCCGATCACGTTTTCGATTCGCTGGATCATCGGAGCACCTCGGGGTCGTAACTGTCTCATCGCTCTATCAATCTATCCCGCCTGGCAACCGCCGATCAATCACTCGGCCGTCACCTTGGGCATCTCGGCCTCATACCGGCTCACCACCTGATCCATCAGCACCTTCACCGCGGCCTTCATGACCGGCTTGTCGGAGATCCAGGCGGCAAACTGCTCGCCATGGGCACCGTAGGCATCCCGCAGCCAGACCGGAGCTTCCGTCAGCAACCAGGCCCGGAAGAGCAGCCACTGGGGGTTGTGCTCGCCATACACTTCGCGAGCCACCCAGCAGAACTGGTTGGGGTTGAAGCCGAAGGGGAAGCGGTTGATCTGCTGCACAAGGCTCGTGCCGAGCAGCGTGAAGCCGAAGATCCGTTCAAAGGGGGCCGTGATCTTGCCGATGATGCTGTCGGCCGCGATCCACTGGTCCTGAGCGATAAACACTCGATCTCCCGGCAACACCTGGTAGTTGGTGGCCGTGGAGCCCCCCTTCATGATCGCCTCGATGTCCACCGGCAGAATCTGATCGCAGCCCACGCCCGAGGGGGCCGGCCGGGCGATCCAGATATCCTTGCTGGAGAGCCGCGAGAGCCCGTTGATCTGCGACACCGCGTCGAGCACGGTCTCATTGCCGGTCACCGGGAAGCGGGCGATGTTGTCGCCGAAGCCAGCTCCTTCGGTGACCACGTAGTAGACCTTCGAGTTGTAGGCAAACACGTCGATGCTCACGAGCGGTGCATCGAGAAACTGGGCGAGGTGCTTTTCGATCGTGATCTTCGCTTCTTCGAGCGTCTGGCCCGTCACATACACGCTGCCGTAGGTGCCGAGGTTGATCGTGCCGTCGGGGCCCACCAAGTGCTCGCCGGCGATCTGCTGCTGGCCAGCGGCCTGGGCGAGCGTGAGCGACACCTGCGGCTCCTTGAGCACCCGCTTGAGATGCTTGAAGACGGCGTCCTGGGCCTCTTCCAGCGACTGGTTGCCCACCATCACCTTGCCGTAGGAAGGCCCGAGGTCGAGCATCCCGCCCGGCTCCACCACATAGAGCCCGTTGATCGGCTGTTCGAGGAGCGTGCCCTCCACGATCACCTGGAGGGTGTCGAACGATTGAATCTTAAAGGGCGGCTTGGGCACAACCCGGAGCGCGTCGATCAGGAGAATGTCGGGCGGCTCGATCACGTAAGCCGGCAGCGTCATCTTGGCCAGTTCCTTGGCCGGCATCCGTTCGCCTTCCGGCGGGCACTGGGCGTCGAGCATCACCTGCTGGGTGGTGGCCCGCTGGGGACGACCATAGATATTGCAGCCCGTGGTCTGCAGCAACACGGCCGCGAGGGCGAGGAGCCTGGCCAGACGGCCCGTCCAGAAAGTCTGCCCCGGCCGCGAAGGCGTCCGAGTTTGGGCGGCTTTCCCGCGGAAACCGTGAGCTACGTTGCGAACCATGGCACACTCCTTACGACCGGTAGAGTCACTGCGATCGTTGTTATCGGCACATCCAACCGGCAAACTTTGCCCTTCCTTCCGGTCGGGAAAGAAAGCCGCCGGCGGAATCCCCCGGGCAAGACCCCGGACGGGCGACACGGCCCTTTCCAGAACGTAAACTTCGAGGAGTTTCTTGGTTGATTTGCCGGCGAACCTTCGCTTCTGGGGGCATCCATGCCAATGCCACCCAGGGGAACGGAGTTTGCGCGACAGGGATTGCCGAAGCGACCGTTTCCGGCCCGATGCACTCGCGACAAACCAGCCCGCCATGCCCATCTTGCCCAAGCAGCGGGATATGTTCCCCGAGGGGCTTCTCGACGAGTCTGAAGAAGGCTCCGCGATTGCGGAATCCGCCCACTGGGTCGCCTTCTACACGCTCGCCCGCCGCGAGAAAGATCTCTGCCGGAAGCTCGAGGCCACAGGCATTCCCTTTTATGCCCCGCTGGTCAAGCGCCGGCTCCACTCCGCCGGCGGCCGCGTTCGCAGTTCGTATGTCCCACTTTTCCCAGGCTATGTGTTTTCACCCGTTGACGACGATCAGCGGCGGGCAGCCTTGGCGACCAACACAGTCTCCCGCTGGCTTTCCATCCCCGACGAGCGAATGCTTGTCAGCGACCTGCGGGCGATCAAGCGGCTCATCGACACCGAAAAACCGCTCACTCCCGAAGCCAGGCTCGAACCAGGCCAGCCGGTCCGCGTACGGAGTGGGCCGCTTCGGGGGTTGGAGGGAACAGTCGTCAAACGACATGGCGAAGAGCGATTGCTCGTCGCCGTGCGAATGCTAACCCAGGGCGCCTCGATCGAGTTGGAAGACGTCGATATCGAACGACTCTAGGTTGCACACGATCAGGATCTCGTAGGACGCGAGCATGAATATCCCGGTACCCAAGACCGCCATCTCGTTTCGACGGCTGAATACCCGCTCCCTGCGACTGGTGGCTGTCCACGCCGCGATTTTCGCAACCGGCTTTTTTCTGGCGTTCTTCACCCGCAACGACTTTTCGATCGACGACTCGTGGCTCAAGGTCTACGGCACCACGGTCGCCGGAGTGGTGCTCGTCAAGCTTGTCG
>JBPCTA010000422.1:0-6735 GCA_051006595.1 Pirellulales bacterium | reverse complement strand
CTTCTGGGCCACGTGGTGCGGCCCGTGCGTCGCCGAGATCCCCAACGTGCTCGCGCTTCATGAGAAGTACCACGACCGGGGATTCACCGTCGTCGGCGTCAGCCTCGACGAGGATCTCGACGCCCTCGAGGCCTTCGTGGCCGAACGGGAGCTCCCCTGGCCCATCCTCGTCGATGCCCGGCCCGCGAACGGCGGCCGATCGCTCCTTGCCGCCCGCTACGGGATCAGCGGCATTCCGACGATGATCCTCGTCGGCCGCGACGGCAACGTGATTTCGATCGACGCCCGAGGCCGACGCCTCGAGGCCCTCGTCGACGAGTTGTTCGCCGGGCGGTAGGCCCCGGAGATGTCAGGCGGGCCTGCGTCAGGCGCTTTTCGTGCGGGCCTCGCGGATCGGCACGACCGGCTCCGTGCCGTCAACGTTTCGCTCGTTGATCATGTAGGTGCTGCCCTGCTGCTCGGGCAGGTCGAACATGATATCGAGCATCACGTCTTCCATGATCGACCGCAGACCGCGGGCGCCGGTCTCTTTCCGCATCGCCTTGCGGGCGATGGCGTTGAGCGCCTCGTCGGTGAACTCGAGGTTGCAGCTCTCGAGGCTGAACATCTTCTGATACTGTTTGACCAGCGCGTTCTTCGGGTCCTTGAGCACCCTCACGAGCGACTGCTCGTCGAGCGGCTGCAGTGACGAGATCACGGGGAGCCGGCCCACGAGTTCGGGGATCATGCCAAACTCGAGAATGTCGTCGGAATCGACCTGCGGCAGCAGTTCGGCGAGATCCGCGTCGCCCCGCTGGCCCGTCGGCTGGCCGAAGCCGATCGTCTTCTTGCCCAGCCGCTTGCCGATGATCTTGTCGATCCCGACGAACGTCCCGCCGCAGATGAAGAGGATGTTCGACGTGTCGATCTGGATGTATTGCTGCTCGGGATGCTTGCGGCCTCCCTGCGGCGGCACGTTGGCGACGGTGCCCTCGAGCATCTTGAGGAGCGCCTGCTGCACGCCCTCGCCCGAGACGTCGCGGGTGATCGAGACGTTCTGGCTCGTCTTGCCGATCTTGTCGATCTCGTCGATGTAGAGCACGCCCCGCTGAGCCGCCTCGATGTCGAAGTCGGCCGCATTGAGGAGCTTGAGCAGGAGGTTCTCGACGACCTCGCCCACGTAGCCGGCCTCGGTGAGCGTGGTCGCATCGCCGATGGCGAAGGGCACATCGAGAATCTTGGCGAGCGTCCGTGCCAGGAGCGTCTTGCCGCAGCCGGTGGGGCCGAGCAGGAGAATGTTCGACTTGTCGACCTCGACGTCGCCCGCCTCACGACCGAGATTGAGCCGCTTGTAGTGGCTGTGCACCGCGACGGCGAGCACCCGCTTGGCGTGCTGCTGCCCGATCACATATTGATCGAGGTGGGAAACGATCTCGCGGGGCGAAGGAATCGCCGTGAAGAGTTGCTTGCTCGTGCCGCGACGCCGCTTCTCCTGATCAAGAATCGACTGGCAGAGTTCGATGCACTCGCCGCAGATGTAGACGTCGCCCGGGCCCTCCACGAGCGGCCCGACGTCGCGGTAACTCTTGCGGCAGAACGAACAGAAGGCGTTCTTCTTCGTCGTTCCGCCGGCGGCCCGCCGACCCAGTCCGCCGACGTCTTTCCCGGATGGCATCAGTTCAGTTCCTCCCTTGATTCGGACCCGGCATCGACGGACGGCCGTTTCCGGCCGTCGAGCGGGGGCGCACCGATCCGCGTTCGCGGTTCGACGAGTGTTCTTATGTTTCGGTATTCCTCTTCGCTCAGCACACCCTGCTCGCGGAGATTTTTATAGTCGGCAAGCGTTCTTTCCCAATTACCCTGATCGTCAGGCGTGGTGAGCCATCTCGCGCGGATCATGACGATCGCACCGATTCCAGCCGCCACGAGCAGGGCCAGCAGGATCGCACTGATCAGAAATGGAGGCACGAGACGCTGTCACCCCGCCTTCCGCCTGCATGGCTTCTGGTGGACGAAACCAGGAGCGGGGCCGGCGCGTGCCGGCAAAACCCGTCCATGGGCAGGCCGTTTCGCGAGTATGGCAGGGGGGCGTCGGCTGGGTCCAGAGAAAATTGCCCCCCATTTTTGCAATCGTCACAGTCTGACACCGATCCCCCCGCAGCCACCCGCCGCCCGGCACCGGGGGACAGGGATGATTTCGCCGACTGTGACGAAAAACAGTGACTTTGCGGCCACCCTCCGGCCGATCAATAACGACATGGTCGTTTCGAAACGCTCGGGCTCGGCCCACGCGACGCAGCACACGGCTTGGCGGCATTGGCTCGCCGCCGCGGTGCTGGTGTGCGCCGGTCCGTTGGTCGAGGCGCAGCCGCCGTCGCCGCCGGGCCTGCCCGAACTCGTGCGGACGAAGCACCGCACGTTCGCGATCCCTTTCCGCATTCCGAAATCGGAGGATCCCGATGCGGATGCCGCGGCCCAGCGGGTGGTGCTCAATGTCTCGACCGATCTGGGCGTGAACTGGCAGGCCGCCGGTGAGGCCGCGGCGTCGGCCACGTCGTTCACGTACCGTGCCGAAACCGACGGCGAGTATTGGTTTCGACTGCGAGCCATCGACAAGAAGGGCCGTTCCCGAGGCGGCGAAGGGCCGGACATCCGCGTCCTTGTCGATGCGGCCGGCCCGCGGCTCGCCGGACGCGTCTGGAAGGGTGCCGACGGCGAGATCGTCTGCCGCTACGCCGCCGCCGACGATTCCCTGTCGCTCGAATCGCTCAAGGTCGAGTATCGCGTGCCGGGAGAGACGGGCTGGAAGCCGGTCGCCGCCCAGGGCATCCTCGCCCGGGAATCTCCGGCGCATCTCGTCGGCGAGGAGATCTGGTGGGCGGGCGAAAAGGTCGAGGCGATGACGGTGCGGATCGCCGTCTCCGATGCCTCCGGCAATCAGACCGTCAAAAAGTTCACGCTCGAGCCGGCCGATCCCCGTGTCGATCAGGCGGCGCTCGCCAAGGAGATCGGCGTGCCCGCGTTGCCGGAGCAGTCGTTCTCCGATGGCGGTGCAACCGATGTCGGCTTGGTGGCAACGGCTCCATCCTCCGTACGTGCCCCGTCCACCACGGAGAGCGGCGGCTGGTCGGCCGAGCCCGCGGGCACATGGTCGGACGGGCAACCGAAGGCGGCCGGAGCTTCCCCGACCGAAGCCAGCCGCAGCGTGCTGGTGCGACCGGCCAACACGTCGGCCGCGGCGCTCCTGCCCCAGGCGGAACCTCGGCAGACCGCCGCACAGCCGATCGGCGATTCCGGCATCGCCCAGTCGCCTACCGGCAACGCGCTTGAATATCGTGGCCGGCCGCTGCAACTCACGAGATCGCGGCGGTTCGTCTGGGACTATGAGATTCCCAGCGGGCGAGCCGCGGCCGGGCCGCTGCGGGCGGAGCTCTGGACGACGCAGGACGGCGGCGTGACCTGGCAGCGAACGGCGGTCGACAATGACGGTCGCAGCCCGATCGACGTGGCCCTGCCCGCATCCGGCCTCTACGGCGTGCGGCTCGAACTCGTCGCCGATGCCAACGATTCTTCGGGCGGGCCGCGATCGGGCGCCGCTCCCGACACCTGGGTCGGCGTCGACGAGGAGCCGCCGCAGGTGGAACTCGTCGCGATCGCCCGGGATGAATCGACGCCCTCCGGAGCGGTCGTGATCCGCTACGTCGTCCGCGACCCGCTGATCGCGCCGCGAGCGGTGCGGCTCATGTACTCGCCCAACGCCGAGGGCCCGTGGGCGACCATTACCAGCGGCAACGAGAATCAGGGCGAACACCGCTGGGCACCCGACCGGACGGTGCCGGCGAAGGTCTTTATCCGCGTCGAGGCAACCGACGTCGCCGGCAACACGGGCTCGGCCACCTCGGCCGAACAGGTCTCGATCGCCGCACCCCGATTCGGCGGCAAGCTCGGCGGCCTCCGGCCGCTCGCCACCTCGCCCACTCCCTGAGCCCGCATGCCGGGGCGTCGCGCTCGATGGCTTCGCCCGTGAAAGCCGACCGGCCGTGAGGCCGCGGGCTGATCTGCTGTCGGTTCCCGATGTGCGGCCGACCCCACGCCTCACGGCGTTGGGCTTGGACAGGCGCATAGGCGAGGCCTTCTGAGCCGGTGAGGCACCTCTCTCAGATGTTCTTGAGGCCACTCGCTACACTCGCGAGAACCCGCGGCATCGCGGAATCCCGCGTGAGGAACCAGCCGTGGCCGACGAAACGAGCGCCCGCGACATTCTCGTCGCCCCCGACAACTGGTCGCTCGGCAATCCGTCGCTCCTCGTCCTGCACGGCGACGAGCCCTTTCTCGTGCTCCACGTCCTCGAGCTGTTGCGGAAGCGGCTCTGCCCAGACGAGGCCGACCGGGCCTGGGCCTGGCGGGAGTTCACCGGCGACGAGGAACTCGACCCGCGGGACGTGCTCGACGAAGCGGCCACGATCCCGATGTTTGCCACGGCGACCCGCGCGGCGGTGGTGCGGCAGGCCGACACCTTCGTGACCGCGGCCCGGGATCGGCTCGAAAGGATCGCGGGGGCCGATCGCGGCCGTCGCGGCCTCGTGATCCTCGAGGTCAAGACGTTTCCAGCCACCACGCGGCTGGCGAAGGCCGTGGCCGCCAAGGGGCTCGCGATCAGCACCTCGCTGCCGCAGCGGTACGATCTCGCAGGCTGGGTGCGGAATTGGTCTACGCTGCGGTATAGCATAAAGCTCGCGGTCCCCACGACCCAGCGACTGCTCGAACGGGTCGGCGGCAGCCTCGGCCAGATCGATCAGGCGCTGGCCCGGCTGGCCGCGGCGACCGATCCCACCGCAAAGTCGGCCACGATTCCGCCCGAGGCGATCGACGACATCGCCGGCTCGCCCCAGGAGCGGACGGCGTGGGGCATGATCGATGCCGCTGCCGGTGGCGACACGCGGCGGGCGATTGCCGAACTCGCCGACCTGATCGAGTCGGGCGAGAATCCGATCGGCATCGCAGCCCAGATCGGGTCGGTGCTGCGGCGGCTGTCGACCGCCGCGCGGCTCCTGGCCTTGCCCGCCGGAGCGGGCAGGCCGGCCGGCGTGGAGCAGGCGCTCCGCGAGGCGGGCGTGGCCGCATGGCCAAAGGCGCTGGCGCAGGCCAAGGAATCTCTCAGCCAGCTCGGGCCACGGCGGGCGCGGCGGCTGCCGGTGTGGCTCCTCGAACTCGATCACGCGCTCAAGGGGGAGGCTTCCCGGGGCCTGCGCGCGAGGCTGGCACTGGAACGGCTGTTCTGCAAGATGACGCGTGGCGGCGACCCCGCCGGCCGCGGGCAGCCGCAGGCCTCCCGCCCGTCCGGAGTTCGTTCGTGAATACCGACCAGCGCACCGACCCTCGCGACCTCTGGGACAACCCGCTCGCCTCGCGGTATGCCTCGGCCCAGATGACCCGACTCTGGAGCGACAACCATCGCTACAAGCTCTGGCGGCAGACCTGGTTGGCGCTGGCGGAGGCGGAAGCCGAGCTCGGCCTGCCAATCTCGCAGGGCCAGCTCGCCGAGATGCGGGCGCATCTCGAGCCGATCGACTTCGCCAAGGCGGCCGACTACGAGCGGCGGATGCGGCATGATGTCTTCGCTCATCTCCACACCTTCGCCGACGCCTGCCCATCGGCGCGTCCGATCATCCACCTCGGCGCCACGAGCGCGTATGTCACCGACAACGTCGATCTGATCCTGATGCGGGAGTCGCTAGATCTCGTCGCCGCGCGGCTGGCCGCCGTGATCGAACGGCTCGCCGCCAAGGCCCTGGAGACGAAAGACATCGTCTGCCTCGGCCGCACCCATCTCCAGCCGGCCCAGCCCACCACGATCGGCAAGCGGATTTGCCTTTGGATCCACGACCTGATCCTCGATCTCGAAGAGGTCACTCACCGCCGCAAGCTGCTGCGGGCTCGCGGCGTGAAGGGCACCACCGGCACACAGGCGAGCTTCCTCGAGCTCTTTGGCGGCGACCATGCGAAGGTCCGCCGGCTCGACGAGCTGGTGGCGGAGAAGCTCGGCTTCCATTCGTCCTACGAGGTGACGGGCCAGACCTACACGCGAAAGATCGATTCTCAGGTCTGCGCGGCGCTGGCGGGCGTCTCGGAATCGACGCACAAGGCCGGCAACGACCTGCGGCTCGCGGCCGCGTGGGGCGAACTCGAGGAGCCGTTCGAGACCGAACAGGTTGGCTCGTCGGCGATGCCCTACAAGCGCAACCCGATGCGGGCCGAGCGGATGTGCGGCCTGGCCCGGTTCGTGATGGGCCTCGCGGCGACGGCCGGTCAGACGTCGGCCGTGCAGTGGTTCGAGCGAACGCTCGACGATTCGGCGCCGCGGCGGCTGGTGCTCCCGCAGGCGTTCCTGGCCACCGATGCCCAGCTCGTGATCTACGCCAACGTGGCCGGTGGCCTCGTGGTGCTGCCAGGGGGCATCCGCCGCAATCTCGAGGCCCACCTGCCCTTCCTTGCCAGCGAGAAGATCCTGATGGCAGCGACGACGGCTGGCGGCGACCGCCAGACGCTCCACGAGGCGCTCCGCACCCACAGCCACGCGGCCACCGCGCGGATCCGCGACGGGCATCCCAACGATCTGCCGGAGCGGCTCGCGGCCGATCCGCTCTTCCAGGGCATCGACATCCACGCGGCGATGAACCCCGACGAACTCGCCGGCCGGGCTTCGCAGCAGGTTGACGACTTCGTCGGCGAAGCCGTGCAGGTCGCGCTGGCCAC
>JBPCTA010000421.1:0-3131 GCA_051006595.1 Pirellulales bacterium | reverse complement strand
AAGGGTGTGCCCTCGACCACCGCAAACTCGCCGGTGGGAATGCCTCCGGCATCGACCGGAAGATAACGGTCGGCCGCGACGGCCAGTTCGTGGTCCGCGATCGATCCGGACGCATGGCCGGCAAGATTCCAGTAGGAATGGTGCACGAGGTTCACGATCGTGGGAGCGTCGGTCGTGGCCGACATCTCGATCATCAGTTCGCCCGCAGGCGTGAGCGTGTAGACGGCCTTGGCCGTGAGCTTGCCGGGGTAGCCCTCGTCGCCGGCCGGTGACACGAGCTCGAACTCGACGGCCGGGCCGCGGGGGGTGACGCGGGGCGTGGCCTTCCAGAGGTGCTTGTCGAAGCCCTTCACGCCGCCGTGGAGGTGATTGACGCCGTTATTCGTGGCCAGCGCATGGGCCTTGCCGTCGAGGTCGAAACGGCCGGCGGCGATGCGATTCGAGCAGCGGCCGCAGATCGCGCCGAAATACGGATGGCCCTTCAGGTAGCCCTCGAGAGAATCGAAGCCCAGCACGACATCGACGGCCGCACCCTGCCCGCCCGCCTTCGGCGGCACCATGAAGCTCGTCACGATCGCGCCGTAGTCGGTGATCGTGGTCTTCCAGCCGCCCGGCACCTCGAGCGTGTAGAGATGGGCAGGCCGACCATCGGGCAGCGTGCCAAACGGCGCGACGGAAGGCGGGGCAAGGGCGGGCATCGGCGCGGCTCCCGAGGGTTGAGGCTTGTCGGCGGCGAGGCAGGCCGCGGCGGTCCAGAGTGCGGCGCAGGCGATCGCATGCCGGAGAATCGTCTGCGTGGCCTGCTTGGTCTTTGTGGTCATGGTGGTCATGGCGCTCCCTGATGGTGCGGCGGGAAGCCGGCACGGTGTCCGGTCACGGCAGTCTCCATCCACTACTGGGTCTTCGCGGTCGCCCTCGTCTTGGGCGTGCTCTCCGCCTCTTCTTGCTTCAGTGCGATCCAGCCGTCGATGCTCCACGGGCCACCCCCAAAGGCGGCGAGCGACAACAGGCCTCCGATGATCGCCATGTTTTTCATGAACTGGATCGTCTGCAACTGCCGCTGCCCGGCATCGGCAAACCGCCAGAAGTCATGAAAATAAAAGGTTGCTGCCGCGAGAAACACGACCAGGAAAACCGCGCCGATTCGGGTCCAGGCTCCGAGGATCAGTGCCAGGCTGCCGATCAGGAGCAGGCCGATCGCGCCGAACAGGGCGAACTTCGGATTGGGCACACCCTCCGATGCCATATAGGCCGCCGTGGAGGAGAACTGCGTCACCTTGTTGATGACGGCGCTCACAAACACGACCGCAATCATGAGCCGCGCGAGGAGCGACACAAATCCCTGCGCAACGCCGGCCATCTGCTGCATCGAACGTCTCCTCGACCCTAACGACTTCCCGGCCATGGTCGCCCACCGGCCCCGATGGGGCAAGGGGGAAAAACGCGGGGGTTAGGCGGGTTCGTCCCGCGTGATGCAGTGAATTCCGCCACGACCGCGAACGAGGTGCCGGCAGTCGATCGGCTCGATGGTGCGGCCCGGGAAGCACGCTTCGAGCGTCCGCAGAGCAGGCTCGTCGGTGGGTCCGCCAAAGACCGGCACCACGACCAGGCCGTTGGCCACGAGGAAGTTGAGGTGGCTGGCAGGCAGTTGTGTGGCCTCGAAGGCGAATCGGGCCGGGATATCCACCGGAACCACCTCGAGCTGTCGGCCGCGGGCATCGACGTGACGGCGAAGCATCTCCAGGTTGCGCTCGAGAGCGGCGTGGTTGGGATCGAGGGGATCGGGCTGCCGCGCGGCCGCGATGCGACCTGGTGCCACGAATCGCGCCAGTTGATCGATATGGCCATCGGTGTCGTCGCCGGCGAGGTCGCCCCCCACCCAGAGCACACGATCCACGGCCAGCCACCGCCTGAGGGCCTGCTCCATGGCGTCGCGGTCGAGGCCGGGGTTGCGCTTCGGGTCGACGACACATCGCTCGTTCGCCAGGAGCGCGCCTTCGCCATCGGTCTCGATGGCACCCCCTTCGAGCACGATTCCCGGCTCGAAGATCCGCCGGCCGAGATGCGCGGCGATGCCCCGCGAGACCCGCGCGTCGTCATTCCAGGGAGGATACTTCCCGCCCCAGGCGTTCCATTCCCAGCACACGCCGACGGGTGGCTCGCCAGCAGACCGGTCGCGGGGCACGAGCCACACAGGCCCCGTGTCGCGAACCCAGGAATCGCTGGTGGGCATGTCGATGAACGAGATGCCGGGCTCGTCAACGAGGCGTTCCCGCGGCGCCGCAAGCACCTCCCGCGAGCCGATGATCCGCACCGGCTCATACCGTGCGATCAGTCGGGCAAGCTGCTCGTAGACCGGCGGAATGTTGGCGAACGGCCCGAGGAAGGTCGCGCGGCGGTGGGGCCAGGCGATCCACGTCGCAGCCTGCGGCTCCCATTCAGCAGGCAGCCGGTAGGCCAGCGCTGCGGGGGATTCCGAAAAGGAGTGGTCGGCATCCGGTGGCGCCATGCCGTCACTTTCCCCAGCGGCGAAGAAGGCCGTCGTAGGCGTCGATCCGCCGGTCGCGGAAGAAGGGCCACCGCGTCCGCGACCACTCGATGCGGGCGAGGTCGCAGTCCACCACGGCCGTGAGCGGCTCCTCATGCGCGGCCTTGAGCAGGCAGTCGCCATTGGGCGCATAGACGACGCTCGCGCCCCAGAAGCGGAGCGGCCCTTCGCGGCCGGTGCGATTCACGGCCACCACGAACACGCCGTTGGCGATCGCGTGGCTCCTGAGCATGGTGTCCCACGACTCATACTGCTCGCGGTGGAGCGACTCCTCGCCGTCGAGCCAGCCGATCGCGGTGGGATAGAAGATCGCCTGGGCGCCGGCCATCGCCGTGAGCCGGGCGGCCTCGGGATACCACTGGTCCCAGCAGACGAGCGGCCCCACGGCGAGCCGGCTGGTGGCCACGCTCATGAAGCCCGTGTCGCCCGGCGCGAAGTAAAACTTCTCGTAGTAGTGCGGGTCGTCGGGGATGTGCATCTTGCGATACACGCCAGCGGTGGAGCCGTCGGCCTCGAAGATCACCGCGGTATTGTGAAAGAGGCCGGCGCTCCGCCGCTCGAACACGCTGCCCACGAGCACCAC
>JBPCTA010000420.1:0-4990 GCA_051006595.1 Pirellulales bacterium | reverse complement strand
GCACCCCACGCCTCACGGCGTTGGGCTTGTACGAGGCAACGCCCCACGGCGTCGGGCTTGGGCCGCGCTGTGAAAGCCGACCGGCCGTAAGGCCGCGGGTGAAGCACGTTTGATTCCGGCAATCCCAGGAGGGCGTGAATGAGCCGGCCAAAAAACACAGCGGGTAGCATGCCCGTGGTGGCGACCTGCTCCCCTTGCTGGATTCACGTTGGCTTGATCGAGCGTGTCAGCCCGCAGCCCGCTTGCGACGCCGAAACCCTTGCCAGCCCGCACAGGCGATTCCGACACCGGCCATCACCCATGTCGATGGCTCGGGCACGGCAACCGGAGCGGCGAGACGAAAACCCGTGCTGCGTCCCTCGGTCGTTGTGGCGATAGCCTGGCCGTTGGAAGACGATACGGAGGTTGATCCGCCGTCATTGTCCCAGAAGCCGCCTCGGCGCCCGCGAGACGAACCGGTGACTCCATTCAGATCGTTCCACTGGTACACGTCGCCGCTCTGGTCGAACGTGCCGTAGAAGCTCCCACTGCTGCTGAATGCACCCACGTCGGTCAGGTAGTTTTGGCTTGCCGAAAAACTCGCAGACTGCGTCACAGAGAACACGCCGTTTTGGTAGTTCGCCTGATTTGTCCCGCTCCCAACCACGTTTCCCGGAGCTGTGTCACTCTGGGTCGCATAGTCGTAGTAGCCGGCGACGCCCACGCCGCCGTAGTTCGGCGAGAAATACGCTGCCTTGTACCACTCGTTCTCCGTCGGGATAGAGAACGTCGGGGCCAAACCCGTACTGGGGTTCGTGGCGTTCTTCGGCGGGGCACTTCCCGTCGTCGCCCCGTTCACGTTGTAGGCACCATTCTCGGTCGTCGTGCCGGTCTGTATTCCCGTCGGCTGCCCGTTCGCCATCCAGTTGGCAAACCGCGCGGCATCGAACCAACTCACGTACGTGATCGGCCGATTGGAACTGTCCCCGCCGTTGTTGATCACGCTATACGTGTACGAACCACTCGCCCCAGCCCGCGAGATCCCCGCGATGGCCAGGTTCGTCGCCATGTTAAGGTTGTAGAGCGAGTAGGTGTCGGTCGCTGCCACGGCATTCAAGAATGCTGCGTACTGCCCGATCGTGACGTCGTACTTGCCGATCTGGTAAGCGTAGGCCACAGCTCCGTAGGTGGTCGTGTCGGCGGCATTGCCTGCATTGCCCACCGGCACCATGTTGATCGTGACAGCGCGGGCCGTTGCAGGCAGTGCGAGGCACCCGGCGGCGAGCATCAGAGCGAAGGCGGTGGTTCGCGGCAGCAACGGAGGAAGCGGGCGGTTCATGGGTCAAATCCCTTCACAGTGATTCGGAGTGTCGCATCGGTCAACGACGCGACAGCAGTATGTCCATGGAACCCGCTGCCAGAAGTGTGAAAACGGTAAATGTGACGAATCGGGCATAGGCTGGGACGAATCGGGCACAGGCTGGGACGAATCCGCGGCGAGAAGACCCGCAAACCGTCTCCGCACCACCATGGCCACGGTCGAGGCGATCCCGGAGCAACCTGTCCACCAGCGGGATTTGCTTCACCAACTCGAAGTACGAATCGGGCATCGCTGGCCCGAATCGCCGCGACAGTGCCCAAGACCGTTTGTTCGTCGCAGTGTCTTAGGAAGCGTTTTGGGAGAGAAGCTGCCGTGGGCGATCCACCGCCGTCGCGAAGAGCGTCGACTGTCGAGAGGGGCACCTCGAACGTCGCGTGACTCACGATGGAGCAGACCTGACCGCACGCTGGACCGGAGAAGCGCGGCTGCAAACTCGCTCAAATACGTCGCAGCCACTTCCCACCTCTTGGCGAGCGCTTGCAGAGGTGCGACTGGTCGGTCTATTCTCTACAAGATGTCGAGATGCCCCCGCTGCGCTTTGCCCGATGTGTTTCCTGGCTACGACATGACGCCGGCGGGGATGTGCAACTACTGCGTCTACCACGACGTTTTCGTGGATCGCCTGGCGGCGTTTCGTGCGGGACTTCGCGATGCGTTCACAGCGGCCGTCGCCGACGCCCGCCGCGCGAATCCGGCGGGGCACCACTGCATCCTCTGCTACAGCGGCGGCAAGGACAGCACGTTCCTGCTGCACCTTCTCAAGACGCAGTATGGGCTCAATCCGCTCGCGTTCACCCTCGACAACGGGTTCATCTCTCCCCAGGCCTTTCGCAATATCGCCAAGGTCGTCGATGCGTTAGGTGTCGATCATATCTCCTTCCGTCCACGATCGGACGTGATGAAGGCGGTGTTCCGTGAAGCCCTCACAAACGACGGTTTGCTTTCGAAGTCGCTCCTGCCGTACGCAAGCCAGTGCTGCCTGAGTTGCATTTCCATTGTCTTGAGTACCGCGTTGAAGATGGGCCGGGAGAAGGGGATTCCGCTCGTCGTGATCGGATTCACGCCCGGGCAGGCCGCCGACGTCTCCATCGAAAGTTTCATGAAGACCGGATCTACCGTGTTCTTTGCCAACGAAATCAACCGCGATGACCCGGTGGACTTCGCCAAGATCGTCCGCGATCCGCTGCATGAAGCCGTCGGCGAGAGCATCGACCAGTATCTGATTCGGAGCCAATACCTCGATGCCGGCGAGCAGTATCCGAAAGTTCTCTACCCCTACCACGCGATGGTCGAGTACGACGAAGCTTTGATCTACGACACGATCGCCAAGTACGGCTGGAACGCCCCACGCGACACGGATGCCTGCTCGACAAACTGCCGGCTGAACACCGTGGCGATCCAGGCACAGGTCCACCAACGAGGCTATCACCCCTACATCGCCGAGATGAGTTGCCTGGTCAGGGAGGGAAAGCTCAGCTGGCAGGAGGCAGTGGATCGCGAGCAGACGCTCGCCAACCCAGCCGTCGTGGCGGACGTCCTGAGCCAACTCCAACTGAGCCCTGCCGACATCGGAATAGCCCCGGCCCCAATCGTTGCAGCGAAACGCCCATGACCGCGCCTGCCGCCCGTTTGGTGGTTGGGTCAGCGGCTTTTGACCGCTTCGTCAGTCTGCTTGAACAGCTGGTGGATGCGTTGCCCTCGGTCGAGTTTCGCAGCCTGTACCACGTTTTGCCGCTGGCCACTCAGTTGGCCGGGCTCGAGAATCCGCTCTTTGGCAGCGGCCGGTCGCCATACTCGATTATCTCGCTGCTGCCGCGGCTCACCCCTGCTGCGTTGTCGGGCTGGCGTCTCGACCTGCCGCTGGAGGAGCGGCGGGCCCTCCTCGATGCGGTATACGACCTCACTTCCGCCGTTCTTCTCGATGAAGCGGCCGAGTTCGCCGACCTGCGTGTCGACATCGAAGGCTTAACGGGCGTCGCCGCCGTGACGCGGCGAGAAGATCTGTTCGTCCAGATGGACCGCTTGCGTCCGCTCGCGAATCGACTCTCGCGGCAGCGACCCGGGCAGTTCGCCCACATCGCGCATTTCGACACCATCGAGGACCTGCGGCGAGAGCACGCCTGGCTGTCCGGCGTGCCCACGGATGTCATGGAACGGTGGGCCGCCCGATCCTTCCCGACAGTCGTCGAAGTGACATTCCGCGGCTGGCGTGAGGGCCTTCCCGAAGTGACGGGATGGGTGCTCCTCATTGGAAATACGACAGACCAGTTGATGCGGGACAGCCGCCTGCGGAAAGCCAAAATCATGCAGGCGGCACGGCTTGCCCAGAGGCTCGGCGCGGGCATCGTGGGCATGGCGGGACTCATCGCTTTCTTCGGAAACGGCGGGCACGTGCTCAGCGAAACGTTCCCCAGCCTCGGGTTCACGACCGGCCATGCCTACACGATCGGCAACATTCTCGAAATCGCGACGGCGGCGAGCGCACGCGTCGGGCTCCCGCTGCCGCACGCGACCGTCGCCGTGGTCGGGGCAGCGGGCTCAATTGGATCGGGTAGCGCACGGTTACTTGCTGCCGCCGGGGTGCGGCGGCTGCTCTTGATCGATATTTGGGCCGAGCCTCTCGAGGCTGTCGCCACGGCGATCCGTGCCGCTCACCCCGGCATAGCGGTCGAGACCTTCGTCGATATGGCCGCGATGCGGCGCGCGGATCTCACCGTGGTGGCGACCAACTCGACGCGACGCATCGTCGATTCGGAGCACGTGCGACCAGGTGCCGTCGTCATCGACGACTCATTTCCGAAGAACGTTGCTGAATCGCTCGCCCGCGAACGCACCGACGTGGTGCTGCTGGAGGGCGGGGCGGTTCGCCTGCCGCGCACGCTCGAAATCGACCGCGCCAGGAACCTGCCGAATATTTCCGACGTGCCCTTCACCCGCATGGTGAGTTGCCAGGAGATCTACGGCTGCTTCGCAGAAACGCTGACGCTCGCCGTCTCTGATCACCGCGGGAACTACGGTCTCGGGCAGGCAGACCCTGTGTTGGCCATGGACATCATCGACAAGGCGCGGCGACTCGAGATCGGGATGGCGCCCCTGCAGTTCTATGGAGAGTCGCTCAGTGATGCCCGCGCTGCCCGCGCGGCCGCGGCCCGCAAGGCGCTGCAACCAGCAACGTCCTGACACCACACCTCCCGCACTCGGGAACTCGGATCGCAAGGCGGCTCACAGGAAGACCAGATGACCGGGGAACATCGTCCGCACGCGGAGCGACCTGAGCTGCGGATCGTCCGCGACCATCCGCAGCGCCTCTCCCTTCGTGAGGCTCCTGCGGATCGATAGCCGGCCGTCGTCGAACGCGAAGCTGTTCCGCAGCAGAAGCTTCGCCGCCGCGGTGTAGAGGTAGAAGGACAGGCGGCTGCGGACCAGGTCACTCATGATCAGCTGCTCACGGCACGCTCGCACCACCTGACGCAGGCAGTCGCTCACCTCGGGCGTGCTGAGGTGATGGAGGAAGTGGTTGGAGAAGATGAAATCCCAGCTGCCCGGCGCGGTCTCCGCGAGACTCAGGGCGTCGCCGTGCACGAGCGCGATCTCGGGATAGGCGGCGAGCCGCGGCCGGGCGAACTCCAC
>JBPCTA010000419.1:0-12379 GCA_051006595.1 Pirellulales bacterium | reverse complement strand
CCGATGCGCTCGCCGCGGTCGTGCGGGCTGGCTTCGCGGTGGAGCATGCCGGCTTCGAGCCCCCGTGGCCGGCACAGTTGCTGCGGTGATGCTCCCAGGCTCGGGGCTGGGTTCCTGCCCGTGAAAGCCGACCGGCCGTGAGGCCGCGGGCAGCCCTGCTGAGCGGCTCGGGGCTGCCCATGCCCCGTTGCCGGACGTTCGTTGCGCCCATCCTGGGCTTCACTCACTCGGATGCCGCCGGCGTTTCGGCATCCTGCCTTCACTTGGCGTCATACGCCGGCTCCGGGGCACGGGCAGCCCCTCGCTGAGTTCGAACCGTTTTCGTACAAGCCGACCGGCCGTGAGGCCGCGGGCAGAAGCCGTATCAGCCCTCGCCCCAGATTCGGCGAACCTCGGCGAGGCCCTCGACGCAGAGGTCGTACTCCTGCGAAAGCCGCTCGAGCAATCGCCGCTCGTCATCGGCATCTGCCGGCTCGAGCGTGCTGGCGAGCCAATAGGCCCGATTGCCAGTCTCGCGATAGGCCGCGAGTCGGTCGGCTCGGCCCCGCGGATCGAGCGGCTTGGGCTTGAGCGCCTCGGGGTAAACGCCGCTCCAGAAGAGCGTGATGTCACCGATGTGACGGTATTCCTGAATCGCCGCTTCGGCAGCGGCATGACCGGCCGCGTCGGCCAGCAGACGGGCCACGTCGGCCGCTTCCGCCGCACAGGGGGCTGGCAGGGGGTGGCTCCGGTCATTCCGCAGGAACCGCACGAGGAGGAACGAGACGTAGTCCACCAGCGGCGGATCGACGACGCCCAGCCGCGTGTGGAAGGCGTATTCCGTCAGGCCCCGGAAGAACCGGTCGATATCGGAGTGGTCGTGGGCTGAAAACATCGCAGGCTCGCACGCGTGAGGCACGCCAGCTACTGTTCCTACGGTTCGTTATAGGCTGCGGTTCCCGCTTTTTGCGAGATGAATCCGATGACCGATGGTCCCCTCCCGCCCGTTGCAATCCTGTTGGCCGCCGGCCGCGAGGAGGCCTTTCGGCCGCTTCTGATCCAGCTGATCGTGATCATCCTCGCCGCCCGCGTTGGGGCGGTGATCGCCCGCTGGCTCCGGCAGCCGAGCGTGGTGGGGGAGATCGTGGCCGGGCTGCTGCTCGGTCCGTCGGCCTTCGGGGCGTGCGCTCCTGAGCTCTTCGCGGCGATCTTCCGGAGCGGGGCAGGGGGGGCGGCAGGAGGCATGATGGAGGCGTCGCTCACGAGTTTCAGCCAGGTGGGGCTCGTGCTGCTGCTGTTTCTGATCGGGATCGAGTTCGACTTCTCGCATGTCCGCCGGCAGGGCAGGCTCGCGGCCGGCATCTCGCTCGCGGGGATCGCGGCTCCCTTCGCACTGGGGTGTGGTCTTGCGGTCGTGATGACGCCCCGCCTGGGTGCACTGGGAGTGCCTTCCGCCATCGACTCTGGATCGTTCGCGCTCTTCATGGGAACGGCGATGTCGATCACGGCCATTCCGATCCTCGGCCGAATCCTCATGGAAATGGGGATGCAGCACACGCCGCTGGGCGCCACGGTCGTCGCCGCTGCCGCCTGCGACGACGCGGTCGGCTGGACGCTCCTCGCCGCCGTCTCGGCGCTGGCCTCAGGCAGCTTCGACCCGGCCAGAATCGCCACGATGACCGCCGCGATCGTCGGCTTCGCCGCCCTGTGCCTGTTCGTCGTGCGGCCGGTGCTTTTGCCGCTGCTCGACCGCTCGGTCCATGGCGACACGGATGCCCAACATGGCCCGCGCCTGCCCCTCGGGGTGCTCTCGATCGTGCTCGCCCTGTTGTTCGTGGCCGCCTGGATCACGAGCCGGATCGGCATCTTCGCGATCTTCGGCGGCTTCCTCCTCGGAGCATCGATCTCGGGTTCGCCGCGGGTTCGCGAGGCGGTGTCGGGGCACCTCGCCGACTTCGTGACCGTCTTCTTTCTGCCGATCTTCTTCACCTACACGGGCCTCAGGACCGACATCGGCTCGCTCGGCACGCCGGAAGCCTGGGGATGGTGTGCCGCGGTCTTCGCCGTGGCGGTGCTCGGCAAGTGGGGGGGCTGCGGCCTCGCGGCCTGGCTCGGCGGGGTGCCGCCGGGCGAGGCGTCGGCCGTGGGTGTGTTCATGAACACGCGGGCGCTCATGGAGCTGATCGTGATCAACGTGGGCATCGACCTTGGCGTGATCCCGCCCGCGGTCGCCTGCATGCTGGTCCTGATGGCGATCGGCACGACGCTCATGGCCACGCCCCTGGCGGCAGCGCTGCTCAGGGGCAGCCCCTACGAGCCGACGCTCGTGGCCCGCGGGTTTCTCCGGGGCTGACCGACTCAGCCATCCGGGTCGTCGAGCAGTTGCTGGAGGCGGGCCGCGTGTTCGGGGATGCACCTCGGCAGCCACGAGGCGTCGATGAGCCCGAGTGAGATCATGTCACGAAGATGCGTGCGATCCTTGTCACGAAACGCGTTGAGCTTCATCCGCACGAGGGGCTCGAGCGACACGACGTGGTAGTCGTCGGCCTGCTCCCGCTCGGTGACGTCGGCTGTCGGCAGCGGATAGGATTCGCGGACCTTCTCACCGGCAAACAGCAGATGCACGGCGTCCCGCGGGCTGCCGCCGGGGCCGTCGATGAAGCAGGTCACGTCCATCACGGTCGCATGCACGAAGCCCACTGCTTCGAGGGCCGCCTTGATGGCGTCAAAATCCGCACGGCGGACGAGGATGTCGACATCCTGCGTGTTTCGCACGGCGGCACGGTCCACCCGCGATACCCACGCCGCCACGGCATTGCCGCCGGCGACGGCGTAGGGGATGCCGGCCCGTTCAAGGGCGGCGGTAGCTCGCAGGGCACGTTCACGGACGGCTTGCACGGCCTCGATCATCCTCTGCCATGAGAAATCGCGAAGTTCGACCGCCACGCAACCACCTCGATCGTCGGCCGACGGAACGTGATCCCCGGACTTCGGGACCCACCTCCCATATCGTACCGTGCCCCAGACCCCCGGGCGAAGGTGGCAGCTCCTACCGGCGTCGCGAGCGGATGAGCACAAGAGCAGCTGCCGCGAGGCCCATGCCGGCGAGGGCGAGCGAGGCGGGCTCAGGCACAGCCGTGATCGTGACAGAGTCGCCGAGGAGCTGGTCGGAAGTGAAGTTCGACCCACCCGTCGGGTCGTTGTAGCGAATCTCCCACTGGTTGAGGCCCGCTGAGAACATCTCGAGGTTCGCCAGCTCGTTGCCCTGCTAGGTGAAGAGGCCGGAATCCCACGAGTTGCATGCCACACGCGGGACTTCTTCGAGGCCCGGCGTTGTCAGCCGCAGGCACTGGCGAGATCGGCGACGTAGCGGCTGATGTCGGCGAGCATCGCCTCCCGCGGCTGGCTGGCCGCCTCCGCGATCCGGCGCACGAGCGCCGATCCGACGATCACGCCGTCGGCGACCTCGGCCACGGCCCGAACCTGTTCCGGATCGGAGATGCCGAAGCCCACGACGATCGGCACGTCGGTCTTGGTGCGGAGCCATTTGACGCGGTCGATCAGCCCGGCAGGCAGCTCCGTCCGCGCACCGGTCACTCCCGCCACCGCCACGCAGTAGACGAAGCCCGTGGATTTCCGCGCGATCGCCTCGGCTCGCTCCGGCGGCGTGGTGGGCGTGACGAGCCTCACAAGCGCCAGGCCCGCAGTGCGGCAAGCGGTGTCGAGGTCGTCGCTCTCCTCGATCGGCAAATCGGGAACGACGAAGCCAGCCAGGCCGGCCGCCCCCGCATCGGCCACGAAGCGGTCGATGCCCCGACGAAAGATGAGCGAATAACTGGCCATGGCGAGGATGGGCATCGACACGCGGGCCGAGGCCTTTTGGGCGATTCCGAAAACTCCCTCGAGCGTGATGCCCGCAGCGAGGGCTCGCGTGTAGGACGACTGAATCACCGGGCCGTCGGCGATCGGGTCGCTGTAGGGCACGCCCAGTTCGCAGAGCGACGCGCCGGCCTTGTCGATCGCCTCAAGCACGGCCACCGTTGTGTCGAGGTCGGGATCGCCGGCCGTCACGAACGGTGCCAGGGCCTTCTTGGCGGCGGCACGATTCGCCGCAAACATCGCCTCCAGCTTCGTGATCGGACGGAGGGCGGGGGCAGAAGACGCGGTCGAGGTGGTCGGAGGTGTCATGGAGGCAGGGCGTCCGGAACGATGAATCCCAGGGGCGGGTGAATCGGAAGATGAAAACGGTTGCGTCAGGCCTGAGCCCCATCCGCGGTAAGCCCGCGAAGCCGGGCGATCTCGGCGGCATCCTTATCGCCGCGTCCCGACAGGCAGACGACGATGATCTCGTCGGCTGGTCGCTTCGCCGCCTCCCGCGTGGCCCAGGAGAGCGCGTGGGCGGTCTCGAGCGCGGGGAGGATGCCCTCGTGGCGAGCCACCGTGTCGAAGGCGTCGAGCGCCTGCATGTCGGTCACGCTCGTGTATTCCACGCGGCCCATGTCGTGCCAGTAGCTGTGCTCGGGGCCCACGCCGGGATAGTCGAGGCCCGCCGACACGGAATGCACGTCGGCCGTCTGGCCATCCTGATCCTGAAGCACATAGCTCAAGGAGCCATGGAGAATCCCCGGGCTGCCGTAGGAGAGGCTCGCCGCATGATCACCGGCGGTCCCTGAACGTCCGCCGGCTTCGACGCCCACGAGCCGCACCTCCGGATGGTCGGCGAAGGGATAGAACATTCCGGCAGCGTTGCTGCCACCGCCGACGCAGGCCACGACCGTGTCGGGCAGCCGGCCAAACTGCTTCCGCGACATCTCGATCGTCTCGCGGCCGATCACCGATTGGAAGTCGCGGACGATCCGCGGAAAGGGATGCGGGCCGACGACCGAGCCGATGATGTAGTGCGTGGTTTCGACGGAGCCCATCCAGTCACGCATCGCCTCGTTGATCGCGTCGCGGAGGGTCCGCGAGCCGCTTTCCACCGGCCGCACTTCGGCTCCCATGAACCGCATGTTGCGGACGTTGGGCGCCTGGCGACGGACATCCTCGGATCCCATGTAGACGACGCACTCGAGACCGAATCGGGCACAGGCGGTAGCCGTCGCCACGCCGTGCTGGCCCGCGCCGGTCTCGGCGATGATCCGCCGCTTGCCCATCCGCATCGCGAGCAGTCCCTGGCCAAGCGTGTTGTTGATTTTGTGGGCGCCGGTGTGGCTGAGATCCTCCCGCTTGAACCAGATCTGGGCGCCGCCGGCGAGTTTCGTGAGCCGCTTCGCAAAGAGCAGGGGCGTGGGCCGGCCCACAAAGGCCGAGAGCAGGCCGTCGAGTTCGGTGGCAAAGGCGGGATCTGCCATGGCCTCGGCATACGCCCGCTCCAACTGATCGAGCGCCGCGGAGAGGGTCTCGGGAACGTAGCGGCCGCCGAACTTGCCGAAGCGGCCGTAGGCATCGGGCACGCTGGACAGGGGAGCCGCAAGGGCGGGGCTGGCTGGCATGAACAGGTCCTCGGCGGGCCACGGGAGGGACGTGCGAGCGGATGGAAGCGAGTTGATCCGCGACCACCGAGGATTGTAGCCTGCCGGGGTTCAGCCACCATCCACGCCCGCCTCAGCCCCGATGCCCGAACTGCCGGAAGTCGAGACGATGCGGCGGGGCCTCGCGGCCATCGTGGGCCGAAGGATCGCCGCCGTCGAGTTTCCGCGAAGCCGGGTGCGGCCGCTCTCGATTGAACCCCGCCCGAAGGCGCTTGCCCGGCGGGTGGTCGGCCTCTCGATCGCCGCGGTGCACCGCCGCGGGAAGCGGATTGTGATCGAGTTGGCCGCCCCGGCTCATGCGCGCCAGGGAGCCACCGCGATCTCTGCTTCGACTGCATCCCGCGGGTCGCCGCGGCTCTGGCTCGCCATCGAGCCGCGGATGACCGGACTGATGCTCCTCGTCGATCCGCCCACCGCCGAGCACGTCCGCATGGTGGTCACGTTCGAGGGAGCGGCCACGGCATCCGACGCGTCGCGACTCCGCTTCTGGGATCGACGCGGTCTCGGCACGATCCGCCGGCTCGACGACCACGGCCTCGAGGCGGCCTGCGGCTCCCACAAGCACGGTCCCGACGGGCTGGTCGTCACGAGTCAGGAGTTGGCAGCTAGGCTCGCCGACTCGCGGCGGGCGATCAAGGTGGCCCTCCTCGACCAGCGGGCCGTCGCCGGCATCGGCAACATCTACGCCGCGGAGATTCTCCTCCGCTGCGGCATCGATCCACGGAGCCGCTGCCGACGACTGAACCGCGAGCAGTGGCGGCGGATTGCCGACGAGACCCGCTGCGTGCTCGCCGAGGCGGTCGATCACGAGGGCTCGAGCATCGGCGATGAGACCTACCGTACAGCCGACAACCGGGTGGGGCGGTTTCAACAGCGGCACCGCGTCTATGGCCGCGAGGGGGAGCCGTGCCCGCAGTGCGGCACGGCCGTCGTGCGCATCGTTCAAGCACAGCGGGCGACATTCTTCTGCCCGACGTGCCAGCGGCGGGCATGAGGCCGCGGGCTCCGGTCCAAGCCGACCGGCCGTAAGGCCGCGGGCAGTCCTGCGTTGGGCTGAGGCGCTACCGACTGGCCGCGAGTCCGCGGCGTTTGGCACGCAGCAGGCGGGTGTCGTAGGCTAAAATCTGAGGTTGATACCTGATTCCGCCGGAGGTTCGCGATGATGCGACTGACTCGACGCGACATGCTGCGATCCTCGGCGCTTGGAGCCGCTGCCGCGGCTTTTCAAAGCCCGATTGCGGTGGCGGCCGAAGCCGCAGCAGCCAACTCGGCCGAGTCACTCGCCGGCCGGCTGCATGCCTCGCTGACGGATGGCCAGCGGCAGCAGGTCTGCTTCCCGTGGGACTATGTCCATCCCAAGCTGGGGCTGCTGCGAACCCGCGTGGGCAACAACTGGAACGTGACCGAGCCGACGGTGACGAGCGACTTCTTCACGAAGGACCAGCAGCAGCTGGTGCGCGACATCTTCGAGCAGCTGATCGAGCCCGAGTGGCACGCCCGATTCGACAAGCAGCTCGAAGACGACACCGGCGGATTCGGCCACGATCAATCGATCGCGCTGATCGGCGAGCCGGGCAGCGGGAGGTTTCAGTTCCTCCTCACCGGCCGCCACATGACGCTCCGGTGCGACGGCGACTCGGCCGATCATGTGGCCTTCGGCGGGCCGATTTTCTACGGTCACGACACGGGCGGCGGCACCGAGGACAAGGATCACGAGGGCAACGTCTTCTGGCCGCAGGCGATCGCCGCCAATGGCGTCTTTGCGATGCTCGACGGCCGCCAGCGGACGATGGCCCTGGTCGCAAAGACGCCCCGTGAAAACGCAGTCGCCTTTCGGGCCCAGGGGCAGGAGCCGGCCGGGATTCCCGTGTCGGAACTCTCGGCCGATCAGCGGGCGGAGCTCGAGCGGGTGCTCGGCGTGCTCCTGGAGCCGTATCGCACCGTCGATCGCGATGAGGTGCGCGGCTGCCTGACGAGGCAGGGGGGGCTCGATCGCTGCCGGCTCGCCTTCTATGGCGACGACGACATCGGCCGCGACGGCGTGTGGGACAACTGGCGGCTGGAAGGCCCGGCCTTTGTCTGGCACTTCCGCGGCGCGCCCCACGTGCATGTGTGGGTCAATATTGCCGACACTCCCGATATCCCCCTCAACGCCTGACACGATATCCAGCATCACGCATGACTGACTGCTGCATCATCGGCGGGGGTATCGTCGGGCTGTCGATCGCGCGGGAACTCGCCGGCCGCGGCCACGCCGTTCGCGTGCTGGCCCGCGAGCGTCGCCACGACACGGCCTCCTGGGCGGCCGCGGGCATCTTTCCGCCGGCTCCCGAGAGCGAGGCCAACCTCCCCGGCGACGCGCTCACGGCCTGGAGCGACCGACTGCACCGCGCGTGGGCCCGCGAACTCCTCGACGAGACCGGGATCGACACGGGGCTCCGCGTGTGCGGCGGATTGCATGTCAGCGGAAATGATCACCAGCGACTCGATCAGCTCGCCGCGGCCGCCGATTCGTGGCGTCGGCGGGGAGCGCGATGCGAGTCGCTCGATGGGGCGGGCGTGGCCGATCTCGAGCCGGCGCTCGCCGCCGCGGTGGCCCGGGGCGGAGTCGTGGCGGGCTATGTGCTCCCCGACGAGACGCAGATGCGACCACCGCGGCATCTCGAGGCGCTCGAGCGATCATGCGAACGCCGCGGAGTGGTGATCACGCACGATGCCACCGTTCACGAGATCCTCGTGCATGCGGGCCGCATGGTGGGCATGGTGGCCGACATCGGCGGCAGCCGCGAGACCGTTCGGGCGGAGACGTTCGTGCTCGCCGCAGGAGCCTGGTCGGGCGGTCTTGCCAACACCCTGGGCCTGCGGCTCGAGACGCGGCCGATTCGAGGGCAGATCGCGCTCGTGAATTTGGCACGGCCGGCCTTGGTCCGCGTAGTGAATCGGGGCCTCGACTATCTCGTGCCCCGCGACGACGGCACGCTGCTCGTGGGCTCGACGATCGAAGACGTCGGCTTCGACTGCTCGACGGAGGAGGACGCGATCGAGAGGCTCATGCGCGTGGCCAGGGATCTCCTGGGCGATGCCGGCATCGGCCGTCCCGAGCGGTCCTGGGCGGGGCTGCGACCGGGCTCGGTTGACGGGCTCCCCTCCATCGGCCGCACGCCCGCCTGTACGAACGCGTTTGTGGCTGCGGGCCATTTTCGGGCGGGGCTCCATCAGTCCACGGGCACGGCCCTCCTGATCGCCGACCTGATCGAAGGCCGGGAGCCGGCGATGAGCGTGGCCCCCTTCGCACCAGACCGCCCGGCCGGGCCGCCGGGGAAGGATTCCGTGGCCGCCTGCCTCGCGCGGGCCGCTGCCGAAGCCTGATTCGATGGAACGGCATCGGCGATCCGAGCATCGCCGGCGAAGAGGCGGCAAAAGTCTCCTCGCGCTGAACCGCGGCGGCCCCACGATCGTCGAGTGTTCACCGACCCCCTCGCCTCACCGCGCGATGCTCGAACCAGTCGCTTCCGCGATCGGGAACGCGGCCTACGCTGCCAAGGGCGCGAGCCGACGGTGAATCGCCTCGATGTCGGCGGCGGTGAGGCCGCGGTCCGGGTTCGCACCCGCGAGCACCGCTGCCAGCCCTGCGAGCCGCTGCATGGCGGCGGGAATCCCCGCGGCGATCTCGTGGATCGTGAGCACGGTCTCGTCGTTCAGCGGACAGGTGATGGTGTCGTCGTGCTGAACGGTCGCCAGCAGGTCGCGGGACTCGTGAAGCGTGCAGGGCCGGAGACCGGCACGGAGCTGTATGGCCTGCTCGACACGGCTATCGCGGGAGATGAGCGTGAGCAGGCGGCCCTCGCCCGCGAGCACCACGCTGGCCGCGGGCCGGCGTCCGCGGCAGGCCGCCAGCAGTCGCGCGAGGCCGCCGTCGGAGGCGAGATGCGCTTCGTCGGCAATCACGATGTCGGGAAACTCGCGACGCCCCGAGGCGATCGCCGATTCCCACGCCTCCATCTCCAGGCTCTCGATCGACATCGACTGGAGCCTCGAGTCGGACGCGAGATGGGCGAGCACCGTGGTTTTGCCAACCCCCTGGGGTCCGCAGAGGAGGGCGACACCGCCAGGGCGGGCGATTCCGCAGGCGATCTTCGCGACCGCAGCCTGCTGGGTAGGCGTGAGCCTGGTGACGGTGCCAGCGGTCATGCCATCCCTCCGGTGCTGATGGTGGGCTCGACGGAAGGAGCAAACGAGATCACTTCGCCGAGCGGCTCGATGCCGATCGCCTCGAGGGCGACTCCCCACGAGGCCGGGGCTAGCCGGCTCCCCTTGCGGACAAGGATCGCGGCGTCGCAGCCGGTGCTCGCCACCATGAGCCGTTGACGATGAATCCTGCCGGGCGGAAACCAGACGCCGGCATCGACGAGCACGATTCGCTTGTCGTGCGTGGGCCCGCTCTCGGTCGCGGATCTGTTCTCCGCGAGCCCCGAGTGATCACGGCTCACGGCATCGCGGCCCCGGTCGCGGAGGATGCGCAGGAGGGCTGCGACGAGCGTAGAGCAGCCGGCACCCCGCTCGCAGGCGACCACCGCGATCGCCCTGCGGCCGCGGCTGCGTGCCGATTCGATCTCGTCGGCGAGCGTTGACCACTCTTGCCAGGCGGTGTCGAGCAATCGGCCGATGAAGTCAGTCGGTCGCGATGGCACTGTAGCGGTCTCGACGGCCGCGGTCTGGGGAGGAGGAGGAGGCTGAAGAACAGTGGTTGCGGGAAATGCGTTCCAGCGGTCGAGAAAGGCGTGATCGAGAAGGTCGAGCGTCATCGGGCCACCGTCCCTGCCGTCGTTGGCGGCGACTGCATCCGGGCCAACCGTTCGAGGCGACTGTGTTCGGCCCGCCGGCCGTCATTCCACGAGGCGAGCGACCACGCCAGGGCCGCGATCACCGCCAGAGCGGCGACGGATCCGAGCGGGAAACGGGGGCCGGAGCGTCGCTGTCGTTGCCGTGACGCGGGAGGGGAGGCCGCGGGTTGCGGAGCCGCTGCCGGCGCTGGCTCCGTCGGCTCTGACGGTGGCGGCGACTGTGCCACCGCCTGCCGCACCAGCTCCCGCACCCCAGGCACCACCTCGGCGCATGCCGGGGCGGCGCACGACGTCGGCAACGGCACCAGCGCAGGAATGCGGGCGAGAATCTTCATGGTCATCCCCGTGGTGAATCGTCGGCCATGGCCGGCCGCCTTGAACGGGTCCACGGCGACGGACGGCCCCTTCCCATTCCGCACCGCCGGGCTCGCCATTCGCGCCACAGAGCCCGCACAGTATGCCTCGTTCCCCGGGTCGCCTATGATCACGACAAGCCGATCGATCGGCTGATTCACCGTCGTTCACCTTCTTTTCACATTCCCGTTTCAGGATCTCGGATCGTCGATGTCGCCCATCTCTCCTGCCAGCCGTTCCGATCTGCTCCGCTCCGTTCTCGCCAGCCGCATCGCCATCCTCGACGGGGCCATGGGCACGATGGTGCATGCCCTGACGCTTGACGAGCAGGGCTTTCGGGGCGACCGCTTCGCCGGTCATCACCGGGATCTCAAAAACTGCATCGACGTCCTCACGCTCACTCAGGGCGATGCGATCAGGGGCATCCACGCGGCCTACCTGGAGGCCGGGTCCGACATCGTCGAGACCAACACCTTCGGGGCCACGAGCATGGCGCTGGCCGACTTCGGGCTCCAGGGCTTCACGCGGGAGATGAACCTCGTCGCCGCCCGGCTGGCCCGGGAGGCCGCCGACGCCGCCACCGCGAAGACCCCCGACAAGCCCCGGTTCGTGGCCGGTTCGATCGGTCCCACGAACAAGCAGCTCTCCATCGCCGGCAACGTCGCCGATCCCGGCCACCGCGACGTGACGTTCGATCAGATGGTGGCGGCCTACCGCGAGCAGATCGAGGCCCTCATTGACGGGGGCGTCGACATCCTCCTCGCCGAGACGGCCTTCGACACGCTCGTGCTCAAGAGCTGCCTGCACGCGATCGAACAGGTGTTTTCGGATCTGGGCCGGACGCTGCCGGTGATGGCGTCGTTCACGATCTTCGAAGGAGGCCGGACGCTCTCCGCGCAGACGGTCGAGGCCTGCTGGGCGAGCATTTCGCACATCGACCTCGTGAGCGCCGGGATCAACTGCGCCCTCGGGCCGGAGAAGCTCCGCACCCATGTCGCCGATCTGTCGCGGTGCACGCCGCGCCTGGTGAGCTGCTATCCCAACGCCGGGCTGCCCAATGCCATGGGAGGCTTCGACGAGACGCCGGAAATGATGGCCTCGGTGCTCGAGGAGTTTGCCCGGGCGGGCTGGCTCAACATCGTCGGCGGCTGCTGCGGCACCACCCCGGCGCACATCAAGGCCATCGCCGACGTGATGGCCAACTATCCGCCCCGCACTCCCGCCGAGCCGCCCCGGCGGTCGCGGTATTCGGGACTCGAACTGCTGGAACTGCGGCCTGAGAGCAGCTTCACGATCATCGGCGAACGGACCAACGTCACCGGTTCGCGGGCCTTCGCCAGGCTCATCAAGGAGGAGCGGTACGAGGAAGGGCTGGGGGTGGCCCGTCAGCAGGTGGAGAACGGCGCGAACATCATCGACATCAACGTTGACGAGGGCATGCTCGACGGCGTGGCCGTGATGACGAAGTTTCTCACGCTCCTCTCGAGCGAGCCGGAGATCTCCAAGGTCCCGATCATGATCGACTCCTCCCGCTTCGAGGTGCTCGAGGCTGGGCTGAAGTGCGTGCAGGGGAAGGGGATCGTCAACTCCATCAGTCTCAAGGAGGGCGAGGAGACGTTTCTCGAGCACGCCCGCATCGTCCGCAGCCACGGGGCGGCGGTGGTGGTGATG
>JBPCTA010000418.1:0-2816 GCA_051006595.1 Pirellulales bacterium | reverse complement strand
GACGTTCGCAGCGCCCATCCTGGGCTTCGCTCACTCGGATGCCGCCGGCGCTTCGCCATCCTGGCTGCGCTTGGCGTCAAACGCCGGCTACGGGGCACGGGCAGCCCCTCGCTGAGTTCGTGCCGTTTTCGTACAAGCCGACCGGCCGTGAGGCCGCGGGCGATTCATGCCAGACGCCGTGCCCTCCGTCGCAGCAGGGCACGGCAGCCGATGCACCAGCCGCCGGCCAGGAGCCACGTGGACGGTTCGGGTACGACGGCGACGGCCCCGACGGACCCCGGCGGCTGACGGTAGAAGCCGGTATTGTAGAGGCCGCTGGAGAGGAACTCGGCGGTGTCGAGCACGTCGACCACGCCGTCGTCGTTGAAGTCGCCTTCAGCCCAGGTGGCGGGAGCGCCGGTATCGAACTTGCCGGCGGTGAGGACGTTGGCAGCATCGAGCACATCGACCTGCCAGTCGAGGTTCGTGTCTCCCGGTGCTGTGAAGTTGAAGGCCGACAGCCGCGCGACGCCATCCTGGTATTGCTGCTCGTCCTCGATGCCCCAGTTGAGCACAATGAGGAAGGGATCGCTGGGGATCGTGCCACCGACGGGATAGCCCGGCCCGGTCGCCGTGGCCTCGGCCCAGAGTCCGTAGAGCCCCGGGGCGTCGGGATTCGTGAGTTCGTAGGCGGTGAAGTGATGATGCTCGCCCGGCGCGCCGACAAAGGTGTCGACGAACAGCGGATTGACGCCGCCGATCTCAGTGGCGGCGACGGTCGCCATCGCCGCCGAGCGACTGACCACGCTGATCGTGCCAGATGGGAAGGGCAGCGGATCAAGCAGGCCGGTGCCCGGATTCCAATAGTGCAAGGTCGAAGTGAACCGCAGGCTCAGGGCCGAACTCACCGGCAGTGTGTCGGCCCGGCTGAAGCCCGGATAGATGGTCGAAATCGGAAAGCCGAAGCCAGGGGTCGCGAGATTCTCGTCGACGTTGAAGACATCGTAGACGGTGGGTGACACCGTGAGACGATTCGTCCCGGCCGCGTAGTCGATCCCGAACGGATCGCCGTGGGCGAGTGCGCGGCGGGCGATCGCCACTGCCAGGCACGCCATCAGGCAAGCCGCGACGACAACGTATCGACGTCGGGATGGCAGGCGGCAGGGGGGTGATGGCATGGCGTGGGCTCCGAGCAGGGGATCGGCAGGAGATCGATGGAGTGGGGTGTGATCAGGGACGGTCTCGCGGCAGGGCATCGGGCATAGCGAACGGAGGATTCGCCGGCATGCGGATCGCATCAGCGACCCAGGCGGCGATCGACGAGGCGGGAATCGTCTCCACATGGCCGTCGGCGCAGAGGTAGTTGGCCTGACCAACGTGGAGCCGGTCCGTCCGAGCCACGGTGCCCGTCGAGGCGGGCACGGCACAGTCGCCGAAGTTGGCCTCGCCCTGCGATGTAAACCAGATCCAGCCGGGGTATCGGGCCTCCTGTGCGACGTTGCCCGGCGAAAACCAGTCGTTCGGGTGGGCGTGGTCGTTGGCCAGTTTCGGTGACATTCGCGGAGAGATCTCGAACGTCACCAGCGTGCGCGACGACGCGGTGAGCTTCGACATTCGATCGACCGCGTCGGGAATCGCCATCGAGACAAAGGCGTTGAGCAGGTAGCTCGTCGCCAGAGCGGTCCGCCGCTCGTCGCCGCGGGCATCGGTGGGGCAGATGCGAATCGCGTCGCAGTTCCCGATCCAGGCCGCCATCGTGAAGATCCACGACTGCGAGCGTCCTTCGGCATCCTTCTCGTGATCCGTCCTGGGAAAGCGACCGCGGTGGGCCTCGGCGTGGCCGAGCCAGCCGAGGCCCACCTGGCGGAGGTTGCTCGCGCATTGCGTGCGTCGGGCCGCCTCTCGCGAGGACTGCACCGCCGGCAGCAGGAGCCCCACGAGCGTCGCGATGATCGCGATCACCACCAGGAGCTCGACGAGGGTGAATGCGCGGGCCTTCATGATCACGCGACACCTCTTCGACGGGAGCACCGTCGCAGGCCCGTCGCTGCCGCGACCGCGATGCCCACGAGCCAGCATGCGGATGGCTCAGGCACCGACTGGATCTGATTCAGCGGGATGCCCTGCGACGTCGCAAACGTCGCGGCGACCGCGGAGGCATCGGCAAACGAGGTGTTCTTGTACAACACCATGAAGAGCGGATCCGATGCCGCCACGGACGAGCCACCGGATGTCGTCGCCGTCGTCAGCACCTCCATGCCCTGCAGGTAGATGCCGTCGGTGGCGACGCCGGCCACGGCGGGATCGAAGCTCGTGCCGTCACCCAGCAGCCGGAAGCCAGCATTGGAGTGAGGGTTGGTGCTCTGGGTCACCGAGCTCACCGCCGTGAAGGCGAGCGATGAACCGCTGGCCGTCGTCAGGAACACAGTTGGCACCGTGGTGGCGTCGCCGCGGAAGGCCTGCAGTTGCGTGGCGCCCGCTGCCGCCGAGGAGAACTGAGAGCCATCCCACTTGAGCACCCGGTCGGTGAACCGGTAGCTGAACACGGTGCCGGCGAGGTTGGGCAGCGACGACGAGTCCTTCCACGACCAGCCAGTGCCGGCGAGCTGACCGCCCGCTGGTGCGGTCGTGTCCCACTGGTACGCGAGTCCGTTGCCAGACGGATACGTCGTGATGTCCGGCTGGCTGTACCAGGCGGCCTGGGCCGCGGGGTGGGTCGCCGGAGTCGTGCCGTTGGCGATGACCAGCGGCATCACATAAATCCGGGTGAGATCGGTGAGAGTCACCGGCCGCGTGTCGGTGGAGACGATCTGCCGCGTCTGCACCCTGCTTCCCAC
>JBPCTA010000417.1:0-3949 GCA_051006595.1 Pirellulales bacterium | reverse complement strand
GGCGGGCTGTTTTCGCTCGGCCTGGCGAGGTTCCTTTTTCCGAATGTGCTCGCCGAGCCGCCGAGCACGTTCAAGGTGGGCTTCAAGGACGGATTTCCTGCCGGCAAAGTGGAAACCAAGTTCGTTGCTCAGTACGGCGTTTGGGTCGTGAACAGCGAGTTTCAAGGGCAGCAGCAGATTTACGCCCTCAAGACGGTGTGCACGCATCTCGGGTGCACGCCGAGTTGGCTTGAGGCCGAGCAAAAGTTCAAGTGCCCATGCCATGGCTGTGGGTTCTACAAGGACGGCATCAACTTCGAGGGGCCGGCCCCGAGGCCGCTCGAGCGTTATGCCGTCCGAATTGCGGACGATGGGCAGCTCGAGATCGACAAGAGCAAGGCGTTTCAAGAAGAACTCGGTCAGTGGGCCGACCCCGATTCGTATGTGACCGTCTGACGCAGGAAACACGAGCAGACCATGGCCATCGGCGAGACTATCCGCAACTCACAGATCTGGAAGAGCATCTTCCGCCATCCGATGCCGCTCGACAGGCGGAACCGGAACGTGGTCATGCTGACCAACTTCTTCCTGCATCTGCATCCGGTGTCGATCAAGAAGCAGGGCATCGCCCTGTCGTTCACCTGGTGCATGGGCGGAGTGACGTTCTTCCTGTTTCTGGTCGAGACCGTCACCGGTGTGCTGCTGATGTTTTACTACCGGCCGACGCTCGAGTGGGCCTACAACGACATCCTGGCGCTCCGCGACGTGACGAGCCTCGGCATCCTTCGCGAGCTGCATCGCTGGGGCGCGCATGCCATGGTGATCACCACCTGGCTCCACATGTATCGCGTGTTCCTCACGGGCAGCTACAAGCCGCCGCGGGAGTTCAACTGGGTGATCGGGGTCATCCTCCTGCTGCTCACTCTCTTGCTTTCGTTCACGGGCTATCTCCTGCCCTGGGATCAACTGGCGATCTGGGCGATCACGGTGGGTTCCAACATGGCAAGGGCCACGCCGTTTCTCGGGTATGAAGGTCCCGGGCAGCAACTGCTGACTGTCGGCGGCATCGACATGATCACCGACGCCTCGGACGCGAGGTTCGGCCTCCTCGGCGCGCGGTTTGTCGGCGAGGAGACGCTCAATCGATTTTACGTGCTTCACTGCATCGCGATCCCGCTGGCGGTGGCGCTGCTGTTGGCGATCCACTTCTGGCGCGTGCGAAAGGACGGCGGCATCAGCGGGCCGCTGTGACACCAACTTCATGCATTCATCCGGTTTTTTCCTGAAGGACGTCGCGGGTTTTCTCGGCGGCTATTACTCGTTCATCGCGATCATGAACGGCGTGGCCGCCTACATCCTCTGGCGGAAGAAGGGGCAGCTCGGCTGGGCGCTCACCTGGACCGTGTTCGCCGGGGCGATGATGGTGCTCGCGAGTCTGGCGCTCTCCGGCTCGTCGGAGTGGGTGCCGTCGTTGCCGGCGTCGGTCCGGGCGCTCGTCAACAAGTTGTCGGGGCCCGTTCTCTACACCCTCGGCACGGTGGGCCTCCTCACGATCCTGTTCGTGTTCCGAAAGTTCTTCGTGCAGCCCATGGTGGCCTGGGGGATCCTCAACGCGATGCTCGTGTTGATGGGGCTGTCGATGGCCGACGAGAACTTCGCGTCGATCGTGATGAAGCCCGACAACGTGCCCATCGTGGGGCTCGTCTTCCTGCTCGCGTTCTTCACCTGGTTGGCCACGAAGCAGGCCGTCGTGAATGACGATCGCATCGCCCGCGGGCTGCCTCCAGTCGAGAAGGAGAACGACGAAAAGGTTCTCGTCTGGCCGGATCTGGTCTACACCGAACTGATCTGCATGGTCGCCGTGTCGGCGTTTCTTCTGGTCTGGGCGATCTTCCTTCCGGCTCCGCTCGAGGAGCCGGCATCGAGCGTCAAGACCCCGAATCCCTCCAAGGCACCGTGGTACTTCCTCGGTTTGCAGGAGATGCTCGTCTACTTTGATCCGTGGTATGCGGGCGTGGTGCTGCCGAGCCTCGTGATCTTCGGACTGATGGCCATGCCCTATCTCGACTTCAACAAAAAGGGCAACGGCTACTACTCGATCGAGGAGCGGAAGTTCAGTTATCTGACGTACCAGTTCGGGTTCTTCGTGCTCTGGATCACGCTCATCATCCTGGGCACCTTTCTCCGCGGTCCCAACTGGAACTTCTTCGGGCCGTTCGAGTTTTGGACTCCCTACAAGGTCGAAGTGCTCAACAACGTCGATCTGCCGCAGATGTTCTGGGTGAACCTGCTCGACCAGCCTCTGCCGCGGGCTCCGCAGGGGGCGAGTGGTCTGGTGCAGGCTGGCTATATCCTGCTCCGCGAGGCTCCCGGACTGCTCGTGATGGGGGTTTATCTCGTGCTCCTCCCCCCGTTGCTGGCCGTCACGATCTTCCGCGGCTTCTACGCCAAGATGGGGTTCGTCCGCTACATGATCATGGCCAACCTCATGCTGCTGATGCTGACGCTGCCGATCAAGATGATCCTGCGATGGACCTTCAACCTGAAATACATCGTGAGCATCCCGGAGCTTTCGCTCAACTTCTGAGATCAGTTTCGTCGTGCCCCGCCGCTGTCCGCGTTTCATAGACCACAGCACCAAACATGCCTGCAACAGAACAAACTTGGCGGAATCTCAAACTCCTGCACGTCGTGTTCGCGGTGTCGGCTGTGCTGTTGTTGATCGCAACGGTGTTCATGCTCACCGCCGATCACAATCGGCCCTGGAAGCAGTACGCCCGGGAGTTCCGTGAACTCGAGACCTGGTCCGCCGCGGCGCGGATCGACGAGCAAAGCTCGAAGTCCTACGAGGCGCGGCGAGTCGAGTTGGAGGATTCGCTCGCGGAGTCGCGACGTGCGGATCTCGATCCCGGGGTCGCGAAGGCGTTCGTTGCCGAGGTTCGTGCTGTCGCCGAAGACGCTCAGGCCGCCGATCGAGCGGAGCTCGACATCGACGAGTTGCAGGCGCAGCAGGATCCGGAGGAGCGGCTCGTGCTCCGCGGAGATCTTCTCGCTCGCCTCCGCGACATCACGAAGCGATGCAAGTTCAGGGAAGACAATTTGGCTGGCGGTCTGAAACTTCGCCGGGCCGAACTGGACAAAAACCGGGCCGACTATGAACTCGCCGTCGCGGAGAACGCAGCGTCAGACCGGCAGGCCGAACTTCTCGTGCTTGCCGATGCCAAGCGTGCGGAGGTGGCGGCGGCGACACTGGCATTTCAGGAGTCCAATACCCACCGCAAGAAGCTCGAGTCGCTCCTCCAGCAGATGACGGCTGGCGAGGATGCCGCGGCCAAGGCCCTGGCTGATCATCGATCCAAGCTGACCCAGCTGCAGAAAACCTTCGAGCAGCGGCGGCCGAACGCGGGGAAAAGTCTGCTGGAGCTGCCCGTCCTCGACGCCTTCAATAGCCCCCTGCGAATCGATCAGATTTGGTTGCCCCAACTGACGCTCAACAACAACTTTCGTGATGTTGCCCGTTTTGATCGCTGCACCACATGCCATCGCGGCATGGACAAGTCGATGGCCGGTGCCCCGACCGAGCCCGGCTATCCAGAAGCCAAAACGATCGACGTGACCTTGCAGGCCCCGGTCGCCGCGCCCGGACCCGAAGCCGGGGCTGAGAATGACCAGCTCGAGGCCGCCTATGGACTGCGGTTGGCCGCTCATGGACTCTTCAATGCGGATGATCCGACCGTGAGCGTGGTGGTTCCCGAATCGGCTGCCGCGGTTGCGGGTCTCCAGTCTGGCGATGTGATCGAGTCGGTAAATGGTGGAAAGGCACTGGGACGAGAGGTGGTCTTTGCATCCCTGTTGGAGACGCCGACATGGGGCAAGCCGTTGGAGGTAAAGGTTCGTCGGGGCGTGCCGCAGCCATACTCGTCGCATCCCCGTTTGGATCTCTTCGTGGGCGACTCGAGCCCCCATCCCA
>JBPCTA010000416.1:0-3004 GCA_051006595.1 Pirellulales bacterium | reverse complement strand
CCCCCGAGAGCTATCGTGAGCATCTCGCCGCGGCGCGGACATTCATCTCCCTCGACGAGGCAGCGCGGCTACGGTCCGGCGGCATGGCGCTTGGCGTCGGGTATCAGGATTTGCTCGTGTTCGACGACCACGGGCCCGTCGGCAACGTCCTCCGCTGGCCCGACGAGTGCGTGCGGCACAAGGTGCTCGATCTCGTGGGTGATCTGGCTCTCGTGGGCCGCCCGATTCACGCCCATGTGAGAGCCTGCCGCAGTGGTCACCGGCTCAACGGCTTGCTGGCATCCCGGCTTGTGGCCGGACAGGGGAGGCGGGCCTCGGCCTGAAGCTTCGTGAGCGACCATCGCATTCAGCGGGAGCCTGCCGGCATTCATCCCACGGCGGTCATCGAGGACGGCGCCCTCATTGCCGACGATGTGCGGATCGGGCCCTACTGCGTCGTCTCCGGTGGTGCGGAGATCGGCCGCGGCACGGTGCTCGCCAATCACGTGACGATCGTGGGTGGCGTACGGATCGGCGAGCGCAATCGCATTTACGCCAACTGCGTGATTGGCGGGGAGCCGCAAGACGTGAGCTACCGAGGCACCGACACGCGGGTGGAGATCGGCGACGACAACATCATCCGCGAGGGCGTGACCATCAATCGGGCCACCGAGAAGGAGGATGGGCTGACGACGGTCGGCAGCTCCAACTTCCTCATGGCCGCATGCCATGTGGCGCACGACTGTCGGATCGGCGACCATGTGATCATCGCCAACGGCACGCTGCTCGGCGGGCACGTGCGGGTGCATTCACGGGCTTCGCTCTCAGGTATGGTGGCCGTGCATCACTGGGCCACGATCGGCGGCTGGTCCTTCATCGCCGGGTTGTCGCGGGTGCTCCACGACGTGCCGCCGTTCATGCTCTGCGAGGGGCTGCCCGCACGGCCCCGGTGCATCAACGTGGTGGCGTTGAAACGCGGCGGGTTTTCGCAGGCCGCGATCGAGGCCATCTCGGAGGCCTACCGGCTCCTGTACCGCGCCAAGGTCGGCATCGAGCCTGCCCGGGAGATTCTGCGGTCGCAGGGCATGCTGCAGCCGCCGGTCGAGGAACTGATCAATTTTCTGGATCTGCAGCAGCAGGGACGGCACGGACGAGCTCGGGAACGGAGGAAGGCGGCATGACACGGATGAAAGTAGCAGTGGTGGGCTGCGGGCACCTGGGGGCGATTCACGCCCGGCTTCTGGCCGCTCGCACCGATGCGGAGCTGGTGGCCGTGGTCGATCCGCTGCCCGAATCGCGGGCTCGTGTGGCGGCGGCCGCCAACTGCCGTGCCTGCGCGGAGCCTCGTGATCTGATCGGCTTGGTGGATGCCGCGATCGTAGCGGCCCCGACGGGACTTCATGCGGGGGTGTCGGTGCCGCTCTTGGAGGCGGGCATCGACCTGCTGGTGGAGAAGCCGATCGCGGCCACCGTCGAGGAGGCGCGCACAATCGCGATCGCTGCCCGTCGTTGCGGCCGCACCGTCGGCGTGGGGCACGTTGAGCGATTCAATCCTGCCTGGCAGACCGCGGCTGCCCGCATCGGCGAGGCGACGGTCATCGAGGCGGTGAGAACAGCTCCCTTCACGTTCCGGTCGCTCGATGTTGGCGTGATCCATGACCTCATGATCCACGACATCGATCTCGTGCTGTCGCTCGATCCGGGCCGGCTCGAGCGAGTCGAGGCCCAGGGCATCGTCGCGACCGGTGGCTTCGAGGATGCCGCCCGCGCCCGACTCGTGTTTTCATCAGGGCTCGTGGCCGACCTCACCGCTTCGCGAATCAGTCAGGCCGCGCGGCGAACGCTGACGCTCTGGTCGGCCGAGGCCATGGTGGCGGTCGATCTCACTGCCAAGACCGTGCAGGTGGTATCGCCCTCGGATGCCGTGCGTGCCGGAGCCTTCGTGGCTGCTTCCGTGCCCGGGGATGAGCGGACGGCGATGAAAGATCGGTTCTTCACCGACATCCTGCCGCTGGAGACGATCACCGTCGCCGATGCCAACGCGATCGTCTCCGAGCACGACGACTTTCTGGCCGCAATCAGGGAGCGGCGGTCACCACTCGTTCCAGCCGCGGCCGGCGCCGCGGCGGTCGAGGTCGCGGCCCGCGTGATCGACGTGCTCGCGTGCACGCGATTTGGCCGCAGGGATTTGGTGCCGGGCCGTCAGGCCGGCACGATCCCGATGTTTCCCCACCGCAAGACGGGCTGACCGTCGCATCCGTGCCTGCCGGTACGACCCGCAGGGTCGCGGCTGCACGCTTGGCTGCCGGTGGTCGATAGCACCATCGTGAGCAACGGTGGGCCTCGAATCCCGCCTCGAGGAAGGTTGTCATGTCGCGAGTCTTTCGGTCATGGATGCTCGGGCTGGCTGCGGGCATCGTGGCCTCGGTGGCAGCGGCTGCTCCGGTGGTCTTCGAGGGGTTTGGCCTCGCCGAGTTCGAGGGCAACGGTTCGATCGCCGCGGAACTCGAGCGGCTCGACGCGGCCGCGGAGCGGGAGCAGCTCCGGCGAATTCCCGAACTCGCCGTGGCGATGCAGGGGGCCGTGGGCTGCGAGACGCCGCCCTCCCCTATGACGGCGGAACTCCGCAGCCGCATCGACCGCTTCGACATCGCCGCCGGGCTCGTTGCCGATCCGGACGTGGTCGCCCAGGGGCCGGCGCGGTGGATGGGCCGGGTGGGGCTCTCCAACGATCATGGCGCCGGCCGTGAGTCGGTCGAAGTTCGCACGATGGTGGGCAACAATGCGGAGTGGGGCCTGCTCGGGGTCGAAGTGGGTCCGCGGGTCGAACGTCGGCTCCGGATGGGCGCCACCTTCTTCATCGACGGGAAGGCCGAGGCCCAGGCGATGCGGTCGGTCGAAACCGGCTGGTGGTCGCTCCCGGGCACGGCGACCGACGGCTCCTCGATGGTGGGCGTGATGGCCCGCACCGGGCTCGTTGCCGATCCGGACGTGGTCGCCCAGGGGCCGGCGCGGTGGATGGGCC
>JBPCTA010000415.1:0-3067 GCA_051006595.1 Pirellulales bacterium | reverse complement strand
TCAACAAGAACCCGATCACGACCAACTTCTACAACCCGACGGCCTGGGCCGCGCTTGGCGTCTGGGCGCCGAGCAAGCAGCTCGCGTTCGCCGGCGGCGTGCTCGATCCCAACAGCCAGTCGTCGAACCTCGCCACCAACGCCTTCGACAAGGTGAATCTCTACTTCACAGCGGTCGCCTCCTATGACATCGCCGGCCTGCCAGGGCAGTTCTCGCCAGCCTTCAACTGGTCGAACCAATACCAGATCGACCTCGAAAACCCGTTCGGTGCCCTCACGCCGGAGCAGATTCCGCAGGCGGTCGGCGTGCTCCTCGGCAGCCCCGACAACCGCGGCCTGCCGGTCAACAACTCGACCAACAGCTGCTTTCTGATCGCCAATGCGTCGCAGTATCTCTACGTGGCCGATCGGCCTCGCGAGATGATGCAGAAGCTCAAGAGCGGTGTGCCCTTGCGAGGCATCGGCGTGTTCGGCCGTGCTGGCTGGGCGCCGCAGGCGACCAACACGATCACCGGCGACGGCAGCGTGGCACTCTTTGCCCGCGGCCTCGCGGAGTCGCGGGCCTACGACAGCGTGGGCGTGGGCTGGTACATGAACGGCATCAGCCCCGACCTGCAAAACCAGGTCCGCAAGTACACCGGCGGTGCGATCAACGTGCAGAACGAGCAGGGGCTCGAAGTGTTTTACGACTACGCCCTCACGCCTGCGTTCCGGATCATCCCCAGTTATCAGCACATCTGGAACCCGCTCTCGGCGGTGGCCGCGGGCAACGACCACACCGACCTGTGGATGATGCGGGGAACCGTCGTCTTCTGAACAGATCGGCTCTACGTTCATCCCTGGCCGTCGCCCGTTCTTCAGCCCGCCGCGCTCGGGTTGCATCGTGACAAGACTCCAAGCATGATCGCAGTCGAGGTTTCAGCGGCCGTGATTGGACTGATGCGATGGCCATTCAAACAGCGTTTGTCACCGGTGCGACCGGCTTCATCGGCACGCACCTGATCGAGCGGCTGCTCGACCGGGGGTGCGAGGTGCGATGCCTCGCGCGGCCGACATCGAGCGGTTCGCTGCCGCCGACCCCGGGCGTGACTCCCGTCACGGGCACGCTCGACGATCCCGCTTCCTACCGAGAGGCGGTCGCCGGCTCCGATGTGGTGTTTCACCTCGGTGGTCTCGTGGCGGCCCGGCGTTCGGCCGACCTCTTCCACACCAACGGCACCGGCACCCAACTCCTGGCGGATGTCTGTGCCGCCCAGCCGACGCCGCCACCCCTCGTGTTCCTTTCCAGCCTCGCCGCCGCCGGCCCACCCCCGATCGACCGCGCCTTTCGCGACGAGGCTGATCCGCCGGCCCCCGTCTCGCAGTACGGCCGCAGCAAGCGGGCCGGCGAAGTGGCCCTGCAGCAGCGTGCCAACCGACTGCCGATCACCGTCCTCCGCCCCGGCATCGTCTACGGCCCACGGGATCCGAAAGTAGCCGCCGTGTTCCAGGCGATCGCCAAGACGGGCCTGCACTTCACGATCGGATTCCAGACGCCCCGCCTGTCGCTGATTCACGTCGATGACATGGTCGATGCCCTGATCGCCGCCGCCGTCAGCGGAGAACGGCTCGATCACCACGCCGACGGTGACTACTCGCCCGCTGGCTACTACCTCACCTGCGACGATCGCGAGCATCCGACATACTGGCAGTTTGGGCAGCTCATCGCCGATGCGCTCGATCGCCGCGTGCTGGTCTGGCCCCTGTGGCGATGGGTCGGAAAGACGGTGGGGTTCATCGCCCAGACCCTGTTCTCGCCAGACGGCAAGGGGAACCTGCTCTCGGTGGACAAGGTCCGCGAGGCCACCGTATGGAGCTGGGCCTGCTCGAGCGCCAAGGCTCGGGCCGAGCTCGGCCTCGCGCCCCAGGTGCCGCTCCGGGCACGCCTTCGCGAAACGGCGGACTGGTTTCGCAGGCACGACTGGCTGTAGCGTGCCATGCTCGGCTGCGGTGGCCCTGCCGCGGATCGGGTAGTCTCCGCAGCCATGCCACGCTTCGCACTCCTCGAACACACGGCCGCCCCGGACGATCCGGCCGGCCTCCATTACGATCTGCTTCTCGAGCAGGGAGAGCGGTGCCGCACGTGGCGGCTCGCCACGATTCCGGAGCCTGACGGACCAGAGGTGGTGGCGAGCGAGTTGCCGCCCCATCGGCTCGCGTGGCTCGACCATGAAGCCGGCGACGTCTCCGGCGGCCGCGGCTTCGCGCGGCGAATCGACGCGGGCACGTATGAGCCCGCAATCCGCGCCGTGCCCGACACGAATCCACGCGCCGCCGTGACTGTGACGCTCCATGGTCAACGACTCGCGGGCCAACTCAGCATCGTGTCCGACGCCGAGCGCTCAGGCCGAGCGTGGCTGGAAAACTGATTCAGGTGACCGATGCGCGACGCACGCGATGACTGGCGACGCTTCGATGCGGGGGCGATTCCGAGCAAGGATTCGACGCCGCGGCTCGATGCGTTTCTGGAGGAGGTCGCGGCGGAGGCCGGTGGGGCAGGGCTCTCGCTGCTCGACGTAGGCTGCGGCAGCGGGCGGCTGAGCCAGAGGATCTTCGAGCGGGGATTCTCGGTGCTCGGCGTCGACATCAATCCTGACGCGATACAAGCGGCCCAGCAACTCGCCACGCCACCCGCCACCGCCGGCCGGTCGCTGCGGTTCGCCGTGGCCGACGTCGCGACGGATGCGTCACCGCGGCTCGAGGGCGGGCCGTTCGACGTCATCGTCTGCCAGCTCGTGATCTCGATCATCGGCACGCTCCACGAGCGAACAAACCTGCTTCGCCACCTCCGCGCCGCCCTGCGGCCCGGCGGGCGACTATTTCTTTCGGCCTCGGGCGTGTCCGACACGATCAACCCCGGCTACGCCCGGCTCTACGCCGACGACCTGCCGCTGACGGGCGAGCGGCACACCTACCTCTCACGAAACGCGAGCGGCGAGGTTCTCTACACCACCCACCACTTCACCGACGACGAGCTCCGCGATCTGCTCGACGCGGCCGGCTTCGACGAGATCCGCGTGGCCACCGAC
>JBPCTA010000414.1:0-2838 GCA_051006595.1 Pirellulales bacterium | reverse complement strand
GAACACGGCAGCCGGCGAGTCGCGGAAAAGAAGCCGCATGAGTCAAGACTATGTCCGGCCATCAGCCCGGGGCAAGCGCCGGAAAAGCCATCGATGCCAGCCATTTTGCCCGCGGCCTCACGGCCGGTCGGCTTTCACGATGCGTCGGGCTCGATGCCGAGGTCGCGGATCGTCACCAGCGACTCGAGAGGAATGCCACGGGCGGCCAGCGCCTCGCGGGCCCCGGCGAGGCGGTCGATGACGGCGATGAGCCGCTCGACGACGAGGCCAAACTCCACGGCCCGATCGATCGCCAGCAGCGACGAGCCGCCGGTGGTGACCACATCTTCCACGATCACCACCCGCTGGCCCGGCTCGACCGGGCCTTCGATGTATTTCTGAAGGCCGTGCCCCTTGGCTTCTTTCCGCACCATGAAGCCCTTGAGCGGCACTCCCTCCACCCCCGCCATGGTGACCACCGCCCCGGTCACCGGATCGGCACCGATCGACATCCCGCCGACGGCATGGGGCAGGGCCCCGTGGGCCCGAAGCCGCTGGAGGATCGCCCGGCCGACGAGCATCGAGCCATGGGCGTCGAGCACCACCTGCTTGGCGTCGAGGTAAAAACTCGCCTCCCGGCCGGAGGCCAGGCGAAAGGTGCCGCGCTTCAGGGCTCGGCTGCCGACCAGGTCGACGAGTTCACGAGTCAGATCAGACGGCGACGCGGTGGTGGTGTTGCTGGGGCTGTTCATGGGAGGGAGTATAGGGGCGGCGACCGTTTTTTTGACTCCTGCGGAGGGCGTCTTAGAATTCGGCTGTTTCGATCCTGCCGGAGTGCATTCATGCGGCACGGTTCCGCCTTCAGCAGGCACGTCGCCGTCGCCCTGTGGGCTGTCTCATGGGCGGCTGGCTGGAGCCTCTCCCTGCCTCTGGGTCTCCCGTCTCTCTCCTTTTCGACGGCCGCCGGGGCGGAGACGCTGCTGATCCCCGTGCAACTGCCAATCACCGGCACCCGCGATACGCAGATCGAAGCGGCCATTCTCCGCCAACTCGGTCGCCTCCGCGGGGCACCCGAGCGGGGCACGCTCGTGCTGCGGTTCGACGCGGTTGATAGCGAGACGGCGGGCGGCAGCGACTTCGGCCGCTCGTTCGAACTCGCGAGGTTTCTCACCGACCAACGGCTCGCCGGCGTCAAGACGGTGGCCTGGCTGCCGGAGGGCGCCAGCGGCCACGCGGTGCTCGTTGCGTTGGCCTGCGAGGAGATCGCGAGGGCCCCCGATGCCTTGCTCGGCCCTGCCAACTCCGCCGAGACCAGCGTGGATGAGGCGATGCGGGCGGCCTACGTCGAGATCGCCGCCCGCCGCAGGACGGTGCCTCCCGCGGTGGCGTTGGCGCTCGTCGATCCGGCGGCCCGTGTCGTCCGGGTTTCCACTGACGACGGCGAGCAGTTCATCGAGGAGCGAGCGCTCGAAGCGCTCCGGAAGAAGGCGACGGTGCTCGCGGTCGAAGAACTCCAGCCGATGCCAGTCTCCCTCGATGGCCGCCGTGGCCGGCAACTCGGCTTTGTGCGACTCCTCGCCCGGTCGCCCGCCGAACTGGCCCGCGGGCTCGGTGTGCCCGAGCCTGCGGTCGCTGGCGATCCTTCGCTCGCAGACGGCTGGCGACCGACGCGGGTCTCGCTCGCGGGCGCCGTCACGCCCGAGGCCGTGGCCCGGCTTCGCGGCCGCATCGAACGGGCGATCACCGAAGGTTCGTACTTCAGCTGGCTGCGAATCGACAGCGCCGGAGGCGCGGCGGAGCAGAGCCTGGTGCTCGCCAACTGGCTGGCGGGGCTCGATGGGGCGAGCGTGCGAACCGTGGCCTACGTGCCCCGGGAGGCGCGGGGCGATGCGGCCCTCGTGGCCCTGGCCTGCGATGAGCTCGTGATGCATCCGGGGGCGGTGCTCGGTGGTGACGGAGCCGCGGAGATCAGCGGCCGCAAGGCCGAGTCGGTCGTGGCCGCCTGGCGGGGCGGCGTGGCGAAGCTCCGCGATCGCAGCTGGTCGCTGCCGGCAGCCCTGGTGGCACCGGGCCTCGAAGTGCACCGCGCCGAGGAGCAGGGGTCGGGCCGAATCGACTACTTCACCGCCGCCGAACTGCAGTCGCGGGATGATCGTGAGAGCTGGCAGATGGGACCGAAGATCGGCGTGGGGCCGCTCCAACTCGACGGCCGCCGCGCGGAGGATCTCGGGCTCGTCGCGCATCTCGTCGATGACGCGGAGGGCGTCCGCAAGGCCTATGGCCTCGACGGCGAGATCGCCATGGCCGAGCCCGGCTGGTCCGACACGCTGCTCGAGGCGCTCGCCAGCCCGAGCCTCGCCTGGCTCCTGCTGCTCATCGGGGGTGCCGGCCTCTACATCGAGCTCAAGACCCCGGGCGTCGGCTTCGGCGGCTTTGTGTCGATGGTGGCCTTCATCGTCTACTTCTGGAGCCAGCATCTCAACGGCACGTCGGGCTGGCTGGAGGTGATGCTGTTTCTGGCGGGCATCATCTGCGTGGCCGCCGAGATCTTCGTGCTGCCCGGATTCGGCGTGCTCGGGCTCGGCGGCGGACTCCTCGTGATCGCCTCGATCGTGCTTGCCAGCCAGTCGTTCGTGCTGCCGGTCAACGCCTACCAGATCCGGCAGATGCAGTGGTCGCTGATGGGCATCATCGGTGCGGCGGCTGGCGTGACCATGCTGGGAGTATTCGTGGGGAAGTGGCTCCCGTCCACGCCCTTCCTGAAACATGTGCTGCTCGCGCCGCCCGCGGAGGATGGCGACACGTTCGCCGTCCCGCTCGACGACCTCGTGGGTGCGGCCGGCATGACGACCACCCGCC
>JBPCTA010000413.1:0-4417 GCA_051006595.1 Pirellulales bacterium | reverse complement strand
CCAGGCCGTGGCCGAGATCGCGGCGGTGCTCGGCCTGGCGCCGGCCGAGGTGCAAGACACACTCACCTTCTATCAATTCTTCCACCAGGAGAAGCCGCACGGCACGGTGCGAGCGTTCGTCTGCCGGTCGGTGTCGTGTGCCCTGCGGGGCGGCGACCACTTGCTCGAGCACCTCTGCCACGCGAACGGCATCGCCGCCTACGGCACCACCGCCGACGGCAGCCTGACGATCGAGCCGGCCGAGTGCCTCGGCGCCTGCGACTTCGCGCCCTGCATTCTGGCCAACGACGACCTGCTCAAGAACATGACCCCCGAGGCCGCCGAGGCCGAGCTCAAGAAGCCCCGCGCGAGGGCCACCTGACATGCAGCCTTTCAAACCCGTCCTGCTCGAGGCCGTCGGCGTGGCCGACGGCTACACGCTGGCCAGCTACAAGAGCCGCGGCGGCTATGCGCCGCTCGAAAAACTGCTGGCCGAGAAGCAACCGGCCGACGTCGTCGAGATGGTGAAGTCGTCGGGCCTCCGAGGCCGCGGCGGCGCCGGCTTCTCCACCGGGCTCAAGTGGACGTTCCTGCCCAAGGATCATCCGGGGCCGATCTACCTCTGCATCAATGCCGACGAGAGCGAGCCGGGCACGTTCAATAATCGGATCCTGATGGAAGACGACCCGCATCAGGTGATCGAGGGGATCATCCTCTCGGCCTACGCCACGCGGGCCTCCACGGCCTACATCTATCTCCGCTACGAGTATCCGCAGAGTTGGCACCGGCTCCAGGCGGCGATCGACGAGGCGTATGCCGCCGGTTATCTCGGCAAGACCATCCGCGGCACGAGCTTCTCGCTCGACATCTACCTGCATCGCGGCGCGGCCGCCTACATCTGCGGCGAGGAAACCGGCCTCATCGAGAGCCTCGAGGGGAAGCGGGCCTGGCCGCGGATCAAGCCGCCCTTCCCGGCGATCGAGGGGCTCTTCCGCAAGCCGACGGTCGTCAACAACATCGAGACGATGGCCTGCGTCGCCCAGATCGCCCGCCGCGGCGTCGAGTGGTTCAAGTCGATCGGCGTGCCGGCCGATCCCGCCAATCCGCGAGATCCGGGCTCCTACGGACCGAAGCTCTACTGCCTCTCGGGACATGTCGAGAAGCCAGGCTGCTACGAGGCCCCGCTCGGCATCACGGCCCGCGAGCTGATCGATCGCTTCGGCGGCGGCGTCTGGAAGGGACGCAAGGCCAAGGCGGTGATTCCCGGCGGCATCTCCATGGGCCTGATGACGGAGAGCGAACTCGACACGCCGCTCGACTTCGCCGGCCCGGGCAAGGTCGGCTGCCTCGGCCTCGGCACCGCGGCCGTGGTCGTCATCGACGATCAGACGAGCATCGTCGACTTTCTCCACAACTCCTGCCGCTTCTTCGCCCACGAGTCGTGCGGCCAGTGCACGCCCTGCCGCGAGGGCACGAGCTGGTCGCTGCGGATGCTCGAGCGGATCAAGGCCGGCAAGGGCCGCCTCCGCGACCTCGACATCCTGCTCGAGATCGGCAACACGATGGGCATGATGCCCGGCAGCACGATCTGCGGCCTCGCCGACGGCGCCGCCTGGCCGATCAAGAATGCGATCAAGAAGTTCCGCGGCGAGTTCGAGGATTACATCAAGCGGACGAATCCATCCGGCTGGATGGTCACCGATCCGGTTCCCGCCCTCCAGATCGTCGGAGCCCACTGATGCCGGTCGTGATCGTTGACGGACAAGAGATCGAGATCGGGGCCGACGAGCGGCTCAACTGCATCGAGGCGGCCCGCCGCGCCGGCAAGGAGATCCCGCACTACTGCTGGCATCCCGGCCTGTCGGTCGTGGCCAGCTGCCGGATGTGCCTGATTGAGACCGGCCAGCGGGACGCCGCCACCGGCAAGATCTCGATGGTGCCGAAGCTCGTGCCCGGCTGCCAGACGCCGGTCAAGGATGGCACCGTGATCGTCACGGAAAGCCCGCTCGTGAAGGAGAGCCGGGCTCGCGTCGAAGAGGCGCTGCTCATCGACCATCCGATCGACTGCCCGATCTGCGACAAGGCGGGCGAATGCCTCCTTCAGGACTACCACTTTGAGCACGGGCAGGCGGAGCGGCGGGCCGATCTGCATGCGTTCACCAGCCGCAAGCGCGACGTGGGGCCCACCGTCACCCTGTTCGTGGACCGCTGCATCATGTGCACGCGATGCGTGCGGTTCACCCGCGAGATCTCGGGCACGTCGGAGTTGATGGTCACTTCCCGCGGTGCGAAGGAGGAGATCGACGTCTTCCCCGGTCATCCGCTCGACAACAAGCTCTCCGGCAACGTGGTCGACCTCTGCCCGGTGGGCGCACTCGGCGACAAGGACTTTCTCTACCAGCAGCGGGTCTGGTTTCTGAAGCGGGAGGACAACGTCTGCGGCGGCTGCTCCGCCGGCTGCTCGATCTCCACCGAGCACAATCAGGATGCCGTCTACCGGCTCAAGCCCCGCGAAAACCCGCATGTCAACAAGTGGTGGATCTGCGACGACGGCCGGTATGGCTGGCATCACCTCCACGACTCGTCCCGCATCCTCGAGGCGTCGCGGAAGGTCGCAGCCCCCGCCGGTCGCGACAACGGGTCGATCACGCCCGCCGTCGAGACGATCGAATGGGCCGACGTGGTGACGAAACTCCGCGACGACCTCAAGGCCGCCGGCCGGCTGGCCGTGGCCGTCTCCCCGATGCTCACCGTCGAGGAGGCGTGGATGCTCTGCGCCGTCGCCCGCTCGATCGACCCGGAGGCCTGGCTCGCTCCGGGGTTCGTGCCCATGACCGGCACCGACGAATCCTTCCCCGGCGGCTTCACCATCCGTGCCGAGAAATGCCCCAACCGCCGCGGCGTCGAGGAGGTGCTCGCTCTCTACGGCGCCGGTGGCCGCTCGTGGAATGATCTCGTGACGCACGTGGCCGCGGGCAAGGCTGATGCAGCCTGGATTACCGGCGGCTATCCGGGCCCGTGGATCGACTCGGCGACGGCCGAGTCATTCGCAGGTCTCACACAACTCGTGGTGCAGGACCTCTTCGACTCACCGCTGATGCGACTCGCCACGTGGCGGCTGCCGGCCTCCGGATTCGCCGAACGGGCCGGCACCTGGGTGAACGTGGCCCACCGGGCGCAGAGCTTCGGCCAGGCCATCCGTCCCCCTGCCGGCGTCTGGCCGGAGGGTCGGCTGTTCTGGAACATGCTCGGCCGCCGGGGCCTCTACGATCCCGTTTCCGTCCGGCAACAGATCGCCGGCTCGTCGGCGGCGCTGGCCGCCCTCGCCGGTGAAATGCCATCCACCGGCGTCGATCTCCGCATCCACCAACTCGCCTGACGGCTCGTTCGAATTCCCCTCGCATGAACACACTGCTCCCTTCGCTGCCCACGATCGTCGCCCTTGTGAAGATCGGCCTGCTCGTCGGCGGCCTGATGACGGCGGCGGCCTATCTCGTGCTCGTCGAGCGGTGGATGGCCGCCTGGGTTCAGGACCGCAAGGGGCCCAACCGCGTCGGCATCCCGCTCACCAAAATTCGGCTCTTCGGGCTCGGCCAGCCCCTCGCCGACGGGCTCAAGATAATCCTCAAGGAAGACTTCACGCCGCGGCACGTCGACAAGGTGCTCTACACGGCGGCGCCAGTGGTGATCCTCGCCGCGTCGCTGGCCATCTTCGCGGCGATCCCGTTCGGCAGTTCGCTCCCCGCGATTCCCGCGCTCGGCCTGACCGGCGAGGAACCGCTGCTCGTGGCCCCCGGCCTCGATGTGGGCGTGCTCTGGGTGTTTGCGCTGTCGAGCATCGCTGTCTACGGCGTGCTGCTCGGCGGCTGGGCGAGCAACAACAAGTACGGCTTCCTCGGAGGGCTGCGAAGCAGCGCCCAGCTCGTCGCCTACGAGATCCCGCTCGGCCTCGGGCTTCTGGGCGTCGTGCTCGCGGCCGGATCGCTCAAGCTCGACACGATCATGAATGCCCAGGCCTCGACCGGCGTCTGGTATGCGTTTGCCCAGCCGCTCGGCTTCATCGTGTTTCTGGTGGCGAGTTTCGCCGAGGCAGCCCGCCTGCCCTTCGATCTGCCGGAGGCCGAACAGGAACTCGTCGGCGGCTACCACACCGAATATTCGGGCATCAAGCTCCTGCTCATTCTCGTGGCCGAGTTTCTCCACATGGTGACCGCGGCCTTTCTGATCGTGATCATGTTCCTGGGCGGCTGGCACCTCTGGGGCGTGACGGGCGCCGGGCCGGTCGAGACCTGGCTGGTGGCGCTGATTCGTTTTGCGGTGCTCTCCGCCAAGATCCTGGGCGTGATCCTGTTCTTCATGCTGGTCCGCTGGAGCTGGCCGCGGTTCCGCTTCGATCAGCTCATGAACCTCGCCTGGAAGGTGATGCTCCCCCTGGGGA
>JBPCTA010000412.1:0-13033 GCA_051006595.1 Pirellulales bacterium | reverse complement strand
CGCTGGGAGGCGCTCGGGGTGCTCGAAGACCGGGCCACGTCGAGCCTGCGAAAGCTCGAGCTCATCGCCCAGCTCCGCACGCTCGCCGCGACGCTCAAGGCCAACGACGGCATGCTCGACGTCGCGGAGCTTCGCGTGCGGATGCAGCGGGGCGACGAGGCCGAGATCATGCGGCTCCTGGAGCATGTCCGGCGCGAGCATTCCCGCGACCAGCAGGTGCTGCAGGCCTTTGCGGAGGTGCTGATGGAGGCCGGCGTCGATCTGTCGGCGCTCGCGGGCCGAGCGGGGGCCGGCCCTGCCGCGGCAGGCGGTGCCGGCGCGATGCCGGCGGCGGGAGCGGGCGAGGCCGGCAAACTCTGGACGCCAGGGGGCGAGACTCCCGGCCCTTCGGGCGAGAAGAAGGTCATCTGGACGCCAACGTGATCGAGCGGCCGACCGCGGCCGGGAGGGCGGCCCACGCAGACCGCGGCAGGGCAGCCATGACTGTTCCGACGGCGGACGAGGCGGTGCTGCGGCGGGCGATGGAGCTCGCAGCACGGGGCCGCGGGTTTGTGGAGCCGAATCCCCAGGTGGCCGCGGTGATCACCGCCGCAGGCGACCAGGGAAGGATCATCGGCGAAGGCTGGCATGAGCACTTCGGCGGGCCGCATGCCGAGGTGGTGGCGCTCTCGGCAGCTGGGCCAGCTGCCCGCGGCGGTACGCTCTTTGTGACGCTCGAGCCCTGCTGCCATCACGGCAAGACTCCGCCCTGCACCGATGCGATCCTCGCCGCCGGGATCGCCCGGGTGGTGGTGGCCGCCACCGATCCGTTCCCTGAGGTCGCTGGTCGCGGTATCGAAGCCTTGCGCCGGGCCGGTGTCGTGGTCGAAACGGGCCTCTGCGAGGCGGAGGCGATCCGGCTGACGGCTCCGTTTCGGAAGCTCGTCACGCGCGGCCAGCCGTGGGTGATCGCCAAGTGGGCGATGAGCCTCGACGGGCGTGTCGCGGCGGCGGCCGGGCAGGACCGCTGGATTTCATCGCCTGAGTCGCGAGCGCTTGTGCACGACCTTCGCAGTCGGATCGACGCCATAGCGATCGGCATCGGCACCGCCCTCGCCGACGATCCGCTGCTCACCGTCCGCACCGCAGGCGCTGCTGGGCCGCGGCAGCCCCTCCGGATCGTGTTTGACAGCCTGGCTCGGCTGCCACTCACGAGCGCGCTCGTGCGAACGGCCCGCGAGACGCCGGTGCTGGTCGCGGTTGGCCCTGCCGCGGCGTCTGACCGGATCGCGGCACTGGCAGCGGCCGGGGTCGAGATTTGGAGGGATGAGGATTCCGACCGAGCCGTGCGGTTGGGGAACCTGCTTCACGAACTCGGCCGACGCCGCCTGACCAACCTGCTCGTCGAGGGAGGCCCCGACCTGCTCGGCAGCTTTTTTGCGGCCGGCGCGGTGGATGAAGTGTGGGCCTTCATCGCCCCGAAGATCCTCGGCGGCGCGGCGGCCGGCGCCGCTGCCATCCTCGACGTGCCGTCGCTCCGCATCGAGGAAGTCGCCCATCCGGGCGGTGATATCTTCATCCGGGGCATCCTGCCGGCGAAGCACCCCACGCCTCACGGCGTTGGGCTTGTACCGCCCGCGTGAAAGCCGACCGGCCGTAAGGCCGCGGGCTGCGCCTCACGGCGTTGGGCTTGTACCGTAAAAGCCGACCGGCCGTAAGGCCGCGGGCGACGGCGTCCCGGCCATCACTTCGCCGGCATGTCGCGGATCACGTTGCGCCAGCGGGTCACGAGGGCGTCGTCGCGGAAGCCGGTCTCGGCGACGGCCGCCCGTAATGACTTGCACGCCTCGAGCACCACCGCCACGTGCTCGAGCACCTCCTTGGCCTGGTCGTTCTCGTCTGCCGCGGTCAGCTCGGAGTCGGGATCGACCGACCCATCCCGCTCCTGCACGCAGCCATACCGCGTGAGATACACGACCCAAGGCTTGAGCACGTCGATGAGCCCGGCGCAGTCGAGGGCGGCGGCGGCCACGAGCGGCTCGTCGAACGTCGTCAGTTGCGAGCCGGTCTCCAGCCGATTCTCCACGAGCATCCGCCCGGCCTGCTTCGGTACAAGCGAAAACACGACGGCCTTCTCACCGACGCCGATCGCCGGAGCGACTTGTTCGTCGAGCCGGCTATTCACCAGCTTCCACGACCAGATCGTTCCATCGTCCGCCTTGGCCTTCTCAGGCTCCGGAATGCGGTAGCCCTCAGGCACGGCATCGGGATCGATCTCTCGAATGGCGTCGGTCAGCTCGTCGGCCAGGGTGAACAGGTCGCTGAGGCCCTCACGAAACAGCTTCGGATCCTCGAGTGGCAGCACGATGGCGGGCTCCACGATCGGAAGCGGATCCGGCGACGCAGGCAGCTCGGCCTGCAGTTTCTTGGTTCGCCCCTTGGCATCGAGCACGAGGCCGACCTGGCCATCTGCCAATCCCTTCATGATCTTGTCGGTGAGCACCGCCGAGGCCTTCGCACCGAGGGGAGCGATATGCTCCGCGAAGGCGTCGAACTTCTCCCGATCCTCGTCGTTCAGTTGGGGCCGGCCATAGGTGCCGAATAGCGTCCAGGCCGACCCAGCCAGATCGAGCGCGGCAGCACACGCCTCCGGATTCGACTTGATTCGCGACACATACACGCCCAGAGGGGCGCCGCCGACGTGCTCGAGGAGGTCGAGTCGCCGGGAGCCGTCAAAGGGCTGGTTCCGCGACCAGTCCCAGACATAGCCCTCGTAGCCCCGCTCGGCCAGAAACGAGAACGCCATCCAGGGACCGGGATCGGGTAGCAGCGAGTCGTATCCGTCGGCCGCCCGTGACGCGAGACCACGAATCTCGATCTTCGCCGCTTCGGGCAGCTCTGCCGAGTCGCCGAGTTGATCGACCGCCGCCAGCATCGTCTGGATATCGGATCGCGAAGCGCTCACCGCCTCACTGAGAGGCTCGCTGATGTACGAAATGCCCGTGAGGGGCTTGTCGGCATGCTCGAGCAACGGTTTGAAGGCCGGGAGCGTCAGCAGGCCCTGCTTGTCGCTCCCAGGGACCGCGAGTTTTTCGAGATGGTCGACGGAATCACCGATCGAGAGGATCACCCAGTCGCCAACCAGGCCGACCGCGACGACGAAATCGAGCTCGCGGATCCTGGCAAACACCCGGTTCGTCAACTCGTCGGCGCCGGTCGTCGCCGACACTTCCCGTTCGAGATCCTCCAGCGGCAAGCTCTGCCCGTCGAGCGTGAAGGTGAGCACCTCGCCCCCGGCCACCTTTCGTCGCTCGACCGCCTTTGCCAGATCAGGATCGGCCTGCAGCATCAGGGTGGATAGCACTTCGAGTCGCTTGACCTGATCGATGCCGACATCGCGTTTGGTGGTCTTGAAGCCCCAGACGACGTCGGGCACGACGAGCAGGTCAAGGTTGTCGGCGAGCGTTTCGAGCATCAGCCGCGCCTGACGGCCGCCATCAAACGACCCATCTGCCTCGACCGCGAAATCCATCTCTTGGTCGTCATCGTCTTCGTCTTCCTCGTCGTCATCGTCGTCATCGTCGTCATTTGCTTCGTCGTCGTCTTCATCTTCTTGCTTTGCGATGGCGTCCTCTTCGATGGTGAGCCTTCCGCCGTCGCCGACGTCGCGGAGGCCGGCCCGCTGCTGCGACTCGACCAGCTTCCTCATGAGCCGCCAGAATGCCACGCACGATGGCTCGCCGTAGACAAACGTGTCGGTTGCGACCATATCGGCCAAAAACTCAACAGCCTCCTCGTTCTCGGGAAGCTGCATGAAGGTGTCAAACGTCGAGAAGGGGCTCCCCGGAGTGGAACGCTGCTCCTCAAACGAGTCGATCGCCCGCTGAACGGCGGGAAGCGCCTTGATCGCGGCGAAGGCATTGCTCTTCACGATCCGGTCATACTGTTCGCGGAGCCGGAGCGACGACGACAAAAAGGCGGCATCGTGCGGCACGAGGGCGACACCCAACTCGGCAAGCAGCATGGGCTGCTTCGAAGCCGCCACGGCCCCGCCGTCGCCTTCCACAGCCACAACGGGCGCTACCGCGGCCGACAGAAGGACGACGAGGCTTGCGATCATCGTCTGCCTGGAAGCCTGCACCGACCATGGCGAACGGGGAATCACCCAGAGGAAAAGCGAGAGCATCGGCGGCATCCTTCCCGACGGAACGAACAGAAGGCCGCGAAACCCGACGCCGCGGCAAGGCACCGTAAGATACGCGATCATGCGATGCGGGAACACCTGTATTCCCCCGCACGATCGCCCGATAGGCTTGCGTGCCTGGAAGGAGTAACCCCGCATGCTCATCGGTCCCACACAGATCGTCGACACCTTCGCGGAGGCGTTTCGGCTGCGATGCTGCCGACTTGTCGTCACGGCACACGACGCCCATTGGCTCGACGCGGCCCTGCGGGCGACATGCGGCTACGGCACGAGCGTGATCGGGTGCGATGCCGAGGTCGGCGTCGAACGCCTGATCCCCGCCCACGACACCCCTGATGGCCGGCCTGGCGCGGTGGTGCTACTGTTAGATTTTTCAGCCGATGCCATCGGGAAAGCGGCTGCCAACCGCGTTGCGCAGTGCCTACTCACCTGCCCCACGACTGCTGTTTTTGACGGCCTGCCGGCCGAGATCGACCGCATCGCCGTGGGCGGACACGTGCGTTTTTTTGGCGATGGCCACGAGAAAACGAAGGTCATCGACGGGCGGCGATTTTGGCGGGTGCCCGTCATGGACGGGGAGTTTCTGGTCGAGGAGACGGCCGGCGTGGCGAAGGGCATCGGAGGGGGCAACTTCATCATCCAAGGGCGGTCGCTCGAAGCCGCGCTCGACGCGGCCCGCCGGGCGGTCGCCGCGGTCGCCACCGTGCCAGGCACGATCACGCCGTTTCCCGGGGGCGTTGTGCGATCCGGAAGCAAGGTGGGCTCCCGATACGAGTCCCTGCGGGCCTCCACGAATGAGGCGTTCTGTCCAGGACTCGTGGGCCGCGAGCCGTCGAGCCTGCATCCCGACGCTACCTGCTGCCTGGAGATCGTGATCGACGGCACCCACGAAGAGGCTGTGGCCGCGGCCATGGCGGCCGGCATCCGCGCGGCCGTTGGGCCGGGGATTCCCGCGATCTCGGCGGGCAACTACGGCGGCAAGCTGGGCAAGTTTCACTTTCAGCTTCACGAAGTCGTGAAGGTTGCCTGAAGCCCGCCAACCCCGCCTCCCCTCGCGTCCGGCGACTGACCTTCTCCGCCGTTCCCGCCTCTGCTACTCCCCCGCATGGCGCCGGGGTTCCGACCCGGCCGTGCGGTGTCTCCAGGCCAATCGAGGGTCGTCGTCATGTCCGTCGCGTCACCAGCAGCGCCAGTGTCACCGGCAGCGCCAGCCCCGTCCGCATCGCGTCAGGATCTCGTGGTGCCGCCAAGGCAGTCGAACCTGTCGGCAATCGTCGGGAGCACTGTCTGTGCCGTGGCCGGCTTCGGTCTGGTGTGGGCGCTGGGCATTGGTCGTGCGCCGCGGCCCGATGATCTGGGCGAGGAACCCGCCATCGTCGCGGCCGCCGAGGATGACGCAGCCACCGGGCAATCCGCCCAAACGCCAGCCCCGGATACGAGCGCCGCCATCCATCGCGACGTCGGCGCGCCCGACATGCTGCCGATCGTCGATGATGCCATTCCCGTCGGCTCCGCTGCGCGGGATGACCGCTGGCAGCCGCGAACTGCCGGAGAAAACGCGGCCTTGGGCGATGAGGCGGCCGCCGACTATCCCACGCAGCCCGCGTCCCTCGACCTGCCCGACGCAGTCGTGCCGACCGCGGGCGAAGCGAATGATCCATCCGGAAGATTCTCGCGGTTCTCATCGCCCGATCTGCCGCCGGAGAGCGGGGAGAGCGCGGCCCCGCCGGCCGATTCGACTGCCGCCGCCGCCGACGTCTCAGACGCACCACGCCCGCCCGCGATGCCGACGGTGAACGCGCCCCTTGCCGAGGATCCGGGCGACCTCGCAGCGCCAGCGCCGGAGCCACCTCTGCCAGCGGCCCCCGCCGCCGCCGCATTCGGCGCCGCCCCTTCGGCATTCGCCCAGCAGCCCGTGCCGCCCATGCCTCCCGCACCGCTGCCACCCCATCAGCCGTCAGCGCCGCCATCCTTCGGCGTGTCCGGCAACGCTGGCTTCACCGTGGCCGCGATGGCCGCCGAGCCGCCCGTCGCCGCCCCACCGCCCGTCGCCGCTGACTCACCGTTCGCCTCCGCGCCGCCGTTCGCCTCCGCGCCGCCGATCGCCGCCCGCGACATGGCCGACGACGACCCCGAGTTCACGCCTTCCGCGGTGCCCCGGCCAGAACCTCCCCGCGCCTCCGGCCAGGGCCGGCCCGGGCCCATGCAACTCGAGGGGGTGCAGACGCCGCAAATCTCCGTCGAAAAGCGCGGGCCCCGGGAAATCTCCGTCGGGAAGGCGGCTCGGTACGAGATCATCGTCCGCAACATCGGCAGCGCGATCGCCCATGAGGTTGTGCTCCGCGATGCCGTTCCGCAGGGCACGGCGCTCATCACCACCACGCCGCCGGCCAGCCCCGTCATTCAGGCCACGGGCGAAGCCGATGGGGCACTCGCCTGGGCGCTCGGCACCCTGCCCCCCGGCGGGCAGGCCGTGGTGACGATGGAAGTCATGCCGCAGGTCGAGGGGGAGAGCGGCAGCGTGGCGAGCGTGAGCTTCCGCGCCGATGCCTCGGTGCGGTCGCGGTCTACGAAGCCCGATCTCCGCATCGAGTGCACACCCCCGCCACCGGTGCTCATCGGCCGCGACATGCAAGTGACCGTGACGGTGACCAATCCCGGCACCGGGATCGCGACCGGTGTCGTGCTCGAGGGCTTCCTGCCCGAAAACGTCTCACATCGCTCGGGGCCCGAACTCGAGTTCGACGTCGGCCAGTTGCGGCCGGGTGAATCCCGCACGATCGATCTCGTGCTGGGAACCCGCGGGCCGGGCGTTCACGCTGCTCGACTGGCAGCGCGGGCCGATGGCGGGATCGAGGTCGCACATCAACTGCCACTCGAAGTCACGGCGCCCACGCTCGAGATCGCGGTGGACATGCCGCTGCGGCGGTTTCTGCAGCGGCCCGCGACCTGCACGATCGCCATGGTCAACGCCGGCACGGCCCCGGCGCGGGCGATCGAACTGGCCGCCCAACTGCCGCCCGGCATGAAGTTCGTGAAGGCCAACAACGCCGGCTGGCACGACGACCGCACCCATCGGGTGCTCTGGAATCTCGAGGAACTGCCGCCGGGTGAGACCGGCACGGTCGAGGTGGTCGTGATGCCGGTCGAACTCGGCCCGCAGAAGATCGTGGCCGCCGCACGCAGCGCCGACGGCCTCGCCGATCAGGTGGCCCACACCTGCGACGTCGAGGGGCTTGCCGCCCTCTCATTCGAAGTGGTCGACAGCGAGGACCCCATCGAGGTCGAAGGGGTGACCGAATACGTCGTTCGCGTGGGCAATCAGGGCACGAAGCCGGCAACGGGCGTGCGGCTGGTGGCGACCCTGCTTGGCGACCTGGAACCGCTCGAAGCCCAGGGCCCTGGTGGGCATCGCTTCGAGAACCTCACTGTCACCTTCGAGCCGCTGGCGAAGCTCGCGCCGGCCGAGGAGGCCGTGTTTCGGATCCGAGCCCGCGGCCGCCGCGCAGGCGACCAGCGGATTCAGGTGCAGTTGACAAGCGCCGACCAGCCGTCGCCGATCACGAAAGAAGAGATCACGCGGGTGTATGCCGACCGCTGACGAGCCCTCCTTGTTCGTGAAAGCCAACCGGCCGTGAGGCCGCGGGCGAGGGTCGCTCGAGGATTCGTATCACTCCGCCGCGTCGGCGACGAAAATCTGATTGAAGGCCCCGGACTCACCGGCCCTGCCCGTGGCATCGGTGGGCATGTGCCGCAGGAAGGCGATTCGGCGGCCGTCGGGTGAAAACACGCAGGCCTCGGGCCTCGGTCTGGTCCGATCGTGCACCGCAGGCGTAAGCCGGCGTCCCTCGCCGCTCGTCGCATCGACCACCCACACGCTTCCGTCAGCGATGCAGGCGATCTGGCCGCCGTCCGGACTCCAGCTGAAGGCGCCGGCGATGTCCCAGGGATTTCGCGTGACCTGCGCCGGCTCGCCACCGGACGGACTGCAGGTGAAGATCTGCACGATGCCCGCGTCGTCTCGCATCAGACAGGCGATGCGGCCGCCGTCGGGACTCGAACGGAGCCAGTGCCGCGGCCCCTGAATGCCCGGGTGGCGGCGGTGGGCCGTATGGGTGAGCCGCCGCTGAAAAACGCCGTGTGGCGGGGCGGGCCTCGTGTCGGCGGTGCCTTCGAGCGGTTCGTCACCGGCCACGGCGAGCAGCCGCGGATCGTCGGGCAGATCGACGACGAACACCTCGCTGATCGTCTCACCGGCAGGCGTGACCACATGGCCCTGAAAGGCGACCGCCCGCCGCTGCCGGGAGCCATCCGGTCGCAGGTAGCCGTCGACCCCGATCCAAGCCTCCTCGAAGGCTCTCGAAATCTCGTCGCTACCGGGCCGGGGATGATCGCATAGCCGCGTGACGAGCACGCTGAAGGCGGAGCCGTCGTGGTTTCGTGGATGACCGCGGGACACGCTCACCGCCCGGCCGCAGATGCTGACGCCAATGCCACGAAGATTCCTCTGCCGCCCCGCAGTCGCGGCCTCCGCGAGCGTGTCGAGCAGGGCATCCTCGTAGGTAAAGCTCACGAGGGCGCCGTCGGGAGAGAAGAGGTGCACGTGGCTGCCGCCCCGAAGGCTCCCAGGCGTGAAAGGGGGCACGAGGTCGCGGGCTTCCAGATGCTCCGCCACGCCGGGCAAAGACGTGCGGACGACCACGCCCTGCCGCCGCGCCGCGGCATACGACCACTCGGGCGTCGGCCGCTCGGGCCCCCGAATGAACACCACGCGATCATCCACCGGGCTGCACGTGACCACGCCACAACAGGCGTCGTGAACCGATTCGTAGAGCCTCTCGACGCGTCCGGTCTCCACCTCGACCCGTTCGATGCGAGTGCCGTCGAAGACGGCTCCGTCCGCCGTCGACCTCACGTCGTAGACGAGCCACCGCGAGTCGGGCGACCAGACGGCGGCATTGGTGAGCATGTGCCCATGGGCCGCCGTCGTGATCGCTCGTGGCTCCTTCACCGGCGGAGCACCGCGTTCACGTCGCGACCGCACTGGGCCACGACCGCATCGACCACCCGGCCGGCCTCGTCACCGGAAAGCGTGCCGGCCGAACTGCGGAGCGCGAGGGCGACCACCAGGCTCTTGCGCCCTGGTCCGAGCCGGTCGGCATCCTGCCAGACCTGCACGAGGCGGCAGTCCTCGAGCAACTCGCCGGCGGCGGTGCGGATCGCCGCATCGACGTCGCCCCACCGCACGCTTTCATCGACGACGAGATTGATGTCCCGCTGCATCGCCGGAAAGTCGCTCGGCTTCACGAGGGGCCGTTCGATGGCGGCCGCAAACTCGAGATGATCCAGTCGGAGCTCGGCCACCGCCGTCGGGCCGGCGAGCCCGAATCGAGTGGCGGCATCCCGCGAAACCTCACCGACCACGCCGATCCGGCAGGCCGCATGCCCCGCCCGTTCGAGCACGATTTCGGCGGCCCGGCCCGCCGCCAAGGGATCGATCACGAGCGGACGGTAGCCGAGCCGCACGCCCGCGGCCCGGAGGCCGAGGCCGGCCACCACCGCATCGGCCAAGCCTTTGGCCCGGGCGAAATCGCCTCCGATCACGAACGACGCCAGGAGCGGCTCATCCACCGGAACGCGGCCGGCGGCGGCTGGTGCTGGAGCCGCTGCAAGGTAGCCGCGGGCGATCTCGAAGAGGTCGGCATCCATGACGCCGACGGCGGCATTGCCGGCACGAGCCTCGAGCAGGCTGGGCAGCAGGCTGCGGCGGAGCCGGTCGGCCCCGCGGACGAGCGGCGGCGCGATCACGAGCGGGGCAGTGTCGCCCCACGGGCTGGCCGTCGCCGCGAAGGCCTCGCTCACCACGCTCCGCGTCATCGCCTCACAGAGTCCGGCGGCCACGAGCACCTCACCCGTCCGCCGCACCGTCTGCTCCCGAGCCGAGAGCTCGATCGGCCGGGCCGCGATCGTCACGGTCTCGGGAACATGGCCGTAGCCTTCGACCCGGGCGATCTCCTCGATCAGGTCGATCTCCCGCCAGCAGTCGCGCCGCCACGTGGGCGCCCGCCAGCGATGGTCATGCGCCGCCTTGCCCGGCTGCTCCACAAACCCCAGGCCGGTGAGGATCTGCCGCTGCCTCGCGTCGGCGATATCGACCCCGAGCACCTCGCCCACCCGCTCCGCTGCCAGCGGAATCATCGCCGGTGCGGAGGCCAACACTCCCGCGACCACGCTGCCGCGTTCGAGCGTGCCGCCGGCCACGTCGAGAATCAGGGACGCCGCCCGACGGCTGGCCCACTCCACCATCGCAGGATCGGGGCCGCGCTCGAAGCGATACGACGACGGGCTCGAGAGCACGAGACCGCGGGCGGCGGCCCGCACGGGCAGCGGGGCGAACTGGGCCGATTCGAGGAGCACGTCGACCGTGGCCGGACCGATTTCGGTGTCGGCCCCGCCCATCACGCCGGCAAGCGCCACCGGCCGCTCGGCATCGGCGATCACGCACATCCGCTCGGTGAGCGTGTAGGTCTTGTGATTGATGGCGGTGAATGGCTCGCCTTCGGTCGCACGCCGCACCACGATCCGGCCACCCCGGATCTTCGCGAGATCGAAGGCATGGAGCGGCTGGCCGGATTCGAGCATCACGTAGTTGGTGACATCGACGATGTTGTTCACGCTGGCGATGCCGACCGTGGCCAAACGATCGACGAGCCACGCGGGGCTTGGCCCCACGTGCACGCCGCGGATCACCCGCGCGGTGTAGCAGGGGCAGATCTCCGGCGAGCGAATCTCCACCGCCACACTCGCGGCCGCGTCGCCCACGCCCTCGAGCGGCCGGGGGTCGGGCACGTGCAGCGGGCGACCGAAGAGCACCGCCGCCTCCCGGGCCACGCCGATGTGCCCGAGGCAGTCGGGCCGGTTGCTCGTGACCTCGATCTCGACGGCGGTGTCGCTCCCCACCAACGTGGTCGACTCGTGGTTGAGCCCCGACATCAGCAGCCGCTCGACGAGGTCATCCAAGGCCCCAGGCACCTGCACGTAATCCGCCAGCCAGTTGGTCGAGATGATCATGGTGGGCTCAGAACTGCCTCAGAAACCGGACGTCGTTGCGATAAAAGTCGCGGATGTCGTCCACGCCATAGCGGCGGGCGGCGATTCGCTCCACGCCCAGACCGAAGGCAAAGCCCGACACGGCGTCGGGATCGTAGCCCACGGCCTCGAGCACTGCGGGATCGACCATCCCGGCCCCTCCCATCTCGACCCAGCGGCCGCCCCATTCCATGTCGACCTCGACGCTGGGCTCGGTAAACGGGAAAAACGACGGCCTGAATCGCACCCGGACATCGCCGCCGAGAAAGCTCGAGGCGAACAGCCGCAGCACACTCGTGAGATGCGCCATCGTGGTGCCAGGCTCGACCAGCAAGCCCTCTACCTGGTGAAACATCGGGTAGTGCGTGGCATCGGCGGTGTCGGGCCGATAGACACGGCCGAGCGACACGATCCGCAGCGGCGGTTCGCGATTCTCCATGACCCGAATCTGCACCGTGCTCGTCTGCGACCGCAGCAGCAGCGGATCGGCCCCGCGGGCAACAGCCAGATAAAAGTTGTCGAGCGGATCACGGGCCGGATGTTCGGCACTGATCGCCAGGGCCTCGAAGTTGTGCCACTGGTCTTCGACCTCCGGCCCATCGACGCTCTCGAAACCAAGCCGCCCCATGATCTCCTGCACGCGGCGGATCGTCCGCGTGATCGGATGGAGATGGCCGAGCGGCACCGGCGTGCCGGGCAGCGTGACGTCGACCGGGGACGGCCCGGCCGCGGGACGGCCGCCGAGGCGGGCCTGGGCCGCCGTGAGCAGATCCGCGACCTCGGCCTTCGTCTCGTTGAAGTGTCGGCCGCCGGCCGGCTTGTCGGCTACGGCGAGGCCGCCGAGCGACTTCTGCAGCGCCTTGAGTCGACCGCTCCTCGCGCCCGCGAACTCCACGCGGGCGGCCTCGACGGCCGCGGCATCCCGCGCGGCCGAGAGCGCGGCAGCGGCATCACCACGAAGCCTGTCCAACTCGGCGCGGAACGACTCGAGCGTGGCGTCGCTCACGGCGTCACGCGACGGCTGCCGGCTCCGGCAGGCCGAGCGCCTCGCGGACGGCGGCCGCGACCGCGTCGAAGCCCGTCGGGTCGAGCACGGCCATCTCGGACAGCGTCCGCCGGTCGAGTTCGCAGGAGATCTTCTCGAGGCCGGCGATGAACTGGCTGTAGCGGATGCCGCGCTCACGGCAGGCCGCGGTGATCCGCACGATCCACAGGCGGCGGAAGTCGCGCTTCTTGCGGCGCCGGTCGCGACGGGCATAAACGCCAGCGCGGATGATCGATTCCTTGGCTGTCCGCAGCAGCCTGCGGCGGCCGCCCACGGATCCCTTGACCCGCTTGAACAACCGCTTCTTGGCCCGCAGCCGGGGAACGACGCTCTTCGTACGCATGACTCTGTCTCTGTCTCGGTGCCTGCCGGGAGGTTCCCGGCCGGAAAGCCTTCAAATGTCGCCAGCAGCCCGGAAATTGCAAGCGGCGGCCAGTTTTTGCCCCGTCGGTCGCAGGCCCGTCCGAGGCTTTACGCCCGCTGACCCTCAGTAGCTGTACCGGCCGAGCGACTCGTGGATCTTGGCGGTCTCGGCCTTGGCGAGCACGCTCGTGCCACGGAGGTTGCGTTTCCGCTTGCTCGTGAGGCGGACCTGGAGGTGGCTCGTGCCGGCGCGGCGGTGCTTCACCTTGCCGTTGGCCGTGATGCGGAATCGCTTCTTCACGCCCTTGTGGGTTTTCTGCTTGTGCATCGGACTGGTATCTCCCGGGGAAACG
>JBPCTA010000411.1:0-2748 GCA_051006595.1 Pirellulales bacterium | reverse complement strand
GGTGCCGGTCGTCTACGTGCCGGCCAAGGAAGCGGCGATCGTGATCGTGCGGCGCGAAGGCAGCGAGGAGGACGTCGCCGGCGACATCCTGCCGGCCCAAGCGAGTGGCGACGTCTTTGGCCGCACGGGGGCGATTGTCCGTCTGGCCGTGCGGCTCGGTTCACAATCCAGGAACACCAGCCCATGACGAGTCCCGCCGGCGGTATGAAGCTCTCGTTTGGTGAAAAGTTTGGCTACGGCCTGGGCGATACGGCGAGCAATTTCGTGTGGGCACTGATGATGAACTTCATCATGTACTACTACACGGACATCTTCGGGATCACCGCCGCCGCCGCCGGCACGATGCTCCTCTTCGCCCGGTCGACCGACGGCTTCTTCGACTTCTTCGTCGGCGCCGTGGCCGACCGCACGCAGACCCGCTGGGGCCGCTTCCGTCCGTGGCTGCTCTGGCTCTGCCTGCCGCTGGCGATCGTCTTCGTGCTGGCCTTCACGACCCCGAGCCTGACGGGCGGACAGAAGCTCGTCTGGGCATGGGTGACCTACAACCTCCTCATGCTCACCTACTCTGCCATCAACATTCCCTACGGCGCGCTCTCTGGCGTAATGACCGACGACCCGCTCGAGCGGACGAGCCTCAACGCCTACCGCATGGGCCTGGCCCAGGTTGGCGGGATCATCGCCAACACCGGGTTTCTGCCTCTCGTCGCGCTCCTGGGTGGGAGCAGCCCGGCTCGCGGCGCGCAGCTCACGGTGCTCGCCTTCAGCATCGCCGCGGTGGGGCTGTTTCTGGTGTGCTTTGCCTCCACCCGAGAACGGATCCAGCCACCCGCGGCGCAGAAAACACGGGTGATCGACGATGTTCGCACGCTCCTCGCGAATCCCCACTGGATCATGATGTTCCTCGTCGGGATCGTGAACATCACGCTCGCGGTGGTCCGGGGCTCGGCCGGCATCTACTACCTGAAGAACTACCTCGGCTGGGACAACGTGCGACTGCTGGGCTACTTTCCGGCGATCCCGCTCTACTTCTTTCTCGGTGGCCTGGCCATGATCGGTGGCGCCATGATCACGCGATTCGTGGTGGCGGCGATCGGCAAGAAGTGGGCTTTCATCGCCAGCATGGTGGTGGTCGCCCTGACGGCGATCCCCTTCTACCGTCTGCTCCCCGAACAGGCCGGTCTGGTCTTCACCTTCCACCTGCTGGGCATGGTCGCGGCGGGCATCAACGCCACGCTCTACTGGACGCTGGTAGCCGACACGGCCGACTACGCGGAGTGGAAGTTTGGCGCGCGTACCACCGGCATCATCTTCTCCGCAACGACGTGTGCGCAGAAGGCGGGGATGGGCATCGGTGCCGCCTGCGCGGGCTTCCTGCTCGACCACTACGGCTACGTGCCCAACGTCGCGCTGTCGGCCAGCGCGAAGCAGGGCATCCTGCTGATGATGAGCCTGATCCCGGCGGTCGGATTGCTCCTGCTGGCGGGCGTGTTTTGTCGCTACGGCCTGACCGAGGGCGTGTGTCGGACGATGCGGGACGACCTTGCGACCCGCCGGCTGGCTCGATAAACCGTCATAGCGGCGGGCCGACGTGCCCAAACCACGCCGTCCGTCGCGATCGGACGTAGGATGAAGGGGGTCCCTGCGAGAAGGTGTTCATGCCGTCGCCCGCATCTCACCGCCTCTGTCACCTCGACCGATGGCCGTTCTTGGCGGCGTCGATCGTGACGGCCTGCGCGGTGATGGCTGCCGTCGGTGGCGGCAGCGAGGCATCAGATCCCTATCCATTCATCTCCTGGCAGGATGAGTTCGACGGCACCGCGATCGATCCCGGCCGCTGGACGTATGACATCGGAACCGGATCCCAATATGGCCTCGACGGTTGGGGCAACAACGAACTGCAGTACTACACGAACCGGACGCAAAACGCCTTCGTGAGTAACGGCATGCTGACGATTCAGGCTCAGAAGGAGTCCTACAACGGGATGGCCTACACCTCGGCCCGTCTCAAGACGCACGGGCTCTTTCGTCAGATGGGTGGTCGATTCGAGATGCGGGCCTCGTTGCCCACTGGCCAAGGCTTTTGGCCAGCGTTTTGGATGCTGCCCGAGACAGACAGCTACGGCAGTTGGGCTGCGTCGGGGGAGATCGACATCATGGAGGCCCGGGGCCAGGATCCCACCCGCGTGGCCGGTACGATTCATTACGGCCGGAGCTGGCCAGGCAATGTCTGGAGCGAGAGCGTGCGGACGCTTCCCGCCGGGCAGACAATCGCCGGCTTCCACACCTATGCCCTCGAGTGGGATGTTTCGCCGTCGCCCGCCCTGCGGTGGTACGTCGATGACGTGCTGTATGCGACGAAGACGAGCTGGTGGAGTTCGGGGGGTGCCTATCCGGCGCCGTTCGACAAACCGTTCTCGATGCTGCTGAACGTCGCCGTGGGAGGCAACTATGTCGGGTCGCCGAATGCATCGACGACGTTTCCATCGCAGATGCTCGTGGACTACGTGAGGGTCTTCACGGCCAGCCCACCCGCGATCACGTTCAATGTGGCCAGTGGTTCGCTGACCCAGGCCGCGGGCGGACACGCTCAGATCGCCGCGGCCTCGTCGGTCACGAAGACGGGCGCGGGCACGGTGGTGTTCGACGCCGTCAATACCTATGCCGCGCCGACATCGGTCGATGCCGGCACGCTGCGAGTTGCGAATGCCCAGGGTTTGTCGGCGAGCCCAGTCACGGTCAACACCGGGG
>JBPCTA010000410.1:0-3230 GCA_051006595.1 Pirellulales bacterium | reverse complement strand
GCGGTGGCCATCACGCGTGCGGCGGAGACGATGCGTCCCGCCCCTAGGAGGTCGACAGCGGATCGCCGGCTGATCGGAATGGATCGTCATCGTGGCCGTCTGCCCGGCGCGGAGCAGCCACTCGTCGGACCCCGGCAGTTTGCGATTGGGCACCTCGGCGAAGACGCGATAATCCCCGCCGCTCTCCACGAGTGGGCTCACGAACGAGATCCGGCCCTCGACGGTCTCCGTGCGGCCGTTGGCAAGTGGCACGACCACCGTCACCGACCGTCCGCGGACCTGGTCGGGATCCCACTTCGCCGCATCGACATAGCCCTCGACGCGAAGCTTGTCGGTGCGGACGATATGCGCCAGTGGAGCGCCCACCTGCATCCACTCCCCCTGATTGCCCTGCACGTCCACGACCTCGCCGTCGAGCGGCGCGGTGATCAGCCGGCGGCGGATGTTGATGTCGGCCGTCTTGACCTCCGCCTCCTTCACCTTGGCCGCGAGGTCGGCCAGGCTCCGCTCGAGCTGGGCCTGCTCGATCTGGAGGCCGCTCTTTTCCCATTCGAGCCGAAGCCGGTCGCGCTCCACGTCGGTCACCGAGCCCGGCACGGAGCGGTGCGATTGCTCGGCCTTCTCCGACGCCTTCTGGGCGACGGCCTGCGCCTTCTGCGAATACCGGATGTCGACGTCGCTCTCGGCCTTCGCCAGCGCCTGATCGTGCTCGGCCTGGGCCCGAAGCTTGTCCATCTGCGGCTGTTCGTCGTTGATCCGGGCCACCACCTGCCCGGTTGTCACGCGGTCGCCGGGCTTCACCACGACTTCCACGAGCAGGCCAGCCTCGCCGGCCGAGAGCTTGGCCTCGTCGATGAGCGACACCAGGCACCGCTCCAGCACCGGGCCGCCGCTGCCGTCCGCTGCCGTCGGAGCAGCTGCTCCCGCCAGGCCGCCGGCAAAAGTCGCGGCGAAGCCCACGAGACATGCCCTGCCCGACCGCCAGAAACGCCCATGCATCGTGATCATGATGTGGTCTTTCACCGTGAGATTTCCGCCAGAAGTCACCAAAGCCGGAAGAGGATCTGCGTCTGGATGAAGGAAAGCACGTCGTGGAACCAGACATAGCCCAGCGACCGCTTCCCGCAGGCGATGCGAGCGGTCACGCTCGCCCCGGCTCCGAGCTCTTCTTTTTCATGCCGTTCTGGATCGATCGTCACCCGCACGAGCACCGTGTTGCCCTCCTCGCCGCGGACCTCCGCCAGCTCGTGGATTTCCTTGACGGTGCCTTGATGCCGAGTGCCCGGGTCGGTGGCGAGAATGTAGTCCACGACGAGGTCGCGGCCGGCCTGCTTGGCCTCGGCAGCGGCCCGATTGACGTGCCCGAGCCGGTCGTCCGGCATCTTGATCTCGAGCTCCCAGGGGCCGGTCTTGTCGGCCACGCTCATCAGCACCTGCCCCTTCTCCACCGGCCGCAGCAGGAGGAGATCGCGGACCTGCCAGGTCACGATCACGCCCGCGATCGGGCTGCGAACATCGAGCTCCTTCTTCTTCTCGGCATAGAGGCTGAGCTGGGTCTGGAGGCTTTCCACCTCCCGCTCCAACTGCGCCCGGCGGCCGGCCAGCCGCAGCTTCTCGTCGGGCGAGATCTTGTCGTCCTCGAGCAATGATCGCCGCGTGGAGACCAGCTGCTCCTCGGTGGATGCCTTGCGACCGAGAATGTCGGCGATCGCCACCTCCAGATCGCGGTTGCGGAGCGTGGCCAGGAGCTGCCCCGCCTCGACGTCGGCTCCGCCCTCCACACCCGGCTCGATCTTCTCCACCACGCCATCGATCTGCGCGAAAACCTCCCGGCGATGCACGGGCTCGAGCGTGCCCTTGCCCTCCAGCCGCAGCTCCGCCGGCACCAGCACGAGGGCCGCAAGCCCCGCTAGCGTGGCCACCGCGGCCATGACGGTTTTGGGGAGATTGCGGGCGGTCGTGAGCACCCGCGACTTGCCCAGGAAATGGAGGAGCGGATAGAGCGGCAGACCGGTATGCACGAGCGCGTTGGCGAGCGCCACCTTGCCGTGCTCGGCGACCAGTTCGACCCGGGCGCGTCGCCCGCTGTCGAATGTATTCGAGGTAAACCACTCCGCGACGATGGCTCCGATCGGCTCGGGGGCGACGGCGGGCGCCGCTTCAGCCTTCGCGACGGCCACGGCATCGTTGCCTCCGGGCCTCACCACCGGCGTCGGCCGCGGCTTCTCCAGCGGGATGATCGCCAGCGCCGTGGCATGCGATTCGTCGATGTAGTTCTCGAGCTCCTGCTCGATCTGCGGCAGCACCTCGGCATTGATGTCGGGATGCCAAAGAGGATCGCCCGCCTTGGCGACGACCCGCGTGAGGGCCTCGATCGCCTGCACGGCCGAAGCCCGCCGCTCGACCGACTCCTGCCCGCTCACGGCCTCGAGCCGCCACTTCCGACCCCGCCGCACCAAGACACTGACGCGGTCGCAGCCGATGATCCGCCGGGCCTCGTTGGCCATCACGAAGGCCGTGGCGACGGGATCGAGCGATTCGTGCACCGACCGGCTGAACCGCTCCACCTGCGAGAGGGCGGATTGCTGGGCATCGATCTCGGCGAGTTGCTGCTTCTGGGCCGCCACCTGCTGCCCGTTCCGCTGACGATCGAGGTAGACGGCGGCGAGCCCCGCAACCTGCTCCGAAAACCGGAGGTAGCCCCGCTGCACGTCCTCCTGATTTGGCTGATGGAAGATCTCGATCAGCCCGGCGCGGCCGGCCGTGGAATCGATGGGCGCCGCGATCACGAGCAGGCCGGAGTGATTCGTCGCCAGCGACGCGCCGTCCGGACCGCTCACGATCCCTCCCGGAGGCACGAGCAGCCCGGTGCCGCTGCCGAAGAGGCCCGTGACCAACGCATTGTGGGATTCGGTATTCCCCGGATCGCCCGAGATACCGGTCAACTCGGTGCCGGCATGGATGATCGGCTCGACCTGCCCATTGTCGCCGACGAGCCACACCACCTCGGCAACCGACTCCATGAGCCGATGGATGCCGTCCCGCACAAACCCGAAGAATTCTCCGGCCGACACGTCGGTGTGGGCCATCTGCTCGACTCTGGAGAGAAACTCGTGGATCTCGCGCTTGGCCCGCTCGAACTCCTCGGTTTCGTCGAAACTGCTCATAAGTCAATGCCCCTGCCATACTCCGGTGACCGTCGGTCGCCGATGAGAACGAAAGCTTCCGCC
>JBPCTA010000409.1:0-4121 GCA_051006595.1 Pirellulales bacterium | reverse complement strand
GTACATGCAGAGCACCACGCCGAGCAGTCGGAGCGATGGATTCACCCGGTCGGCGACGAGTTCGATGGTCTCGAGCAGTTTGCTCAGCCCGTGCAGTGCCAGGAAATGGGGCTGGAGCGGCAGGAGAACCTCGTTCACGGCGGCCATCGCGTTGAGCGAGAGGAGGCCCAACGACGGCGGGCAGTCGATGATCACGTAGTCGAATGCCGCTTGGTCGGCAGCATCCGCCTCCGAGCGGGCGGCCTGAAACCGACCGTCGGCCGCCATCCGCTGCCGCAGGATCGATTCCCGGCCGGCCTTCCCGGCCAGTGCCATTTCGACGGCGGAAAGATCGATGTGCGCTGGCACCACGCTCAGAGTGGCGGTGACCGGCACGCAGGCGGCCGCCAAGGGCTGACCGGCGGTGAGCACGTCGAACACCGTCGGCCCGTCGGCTCCGGGACTGACGCCGACATGCAGCGTGGCATGGGCCTGCGGATCGAGATCCATCAGGCAGACCCGCTTGCCGGCGCGAGACAACGCCACCGCGAGGTTGACCGAGGTGGTGGTCTTTCCGACTCCGCCCTTCTGGTTGGCCACGGCGATCGAGCGCATGACGGTCGTTCCTGAATGCCCGCAGCCAGGGCTTCGCGAGGCGCGGAGGATGGGCGGGGCGAGGGACGATAGGCTTGCCCCGCTGCGGTCGATAGGTCGGTTTTGCCCGGGTTACAGGCCTGATCGCCGCCCCTCGCCGGGCGAACCGGCCTCCGGCAGCGTGGCCTCGATCCACCGCCGCAGCCCCCGGCCCACTCGGCCGAGTTCCGTCCTGCCGGGCCGCCCCACCACGGTGATGATGCCAGGCTCGTCGAGATCGACCGCGAGCGCCGCGGAGGGAGAGACCTGCTCGCCGGACTGAAAAAAGGCGAATGCCACGTCCCACGTTGGAACCGACCGCCGCGGGGCCGCCTCGGAAGACCAGGTGAAGTTGGCGTCTTCCACCAAGCCGCGGCGGAGGTGCACGAGGCCCGGGGCCGCCGAGATGTCCGTGCGGTCGAGGGCCACGACCCGGCCGGTCGAGGCCTCGGTCTGCAGCCGCCAGAGTTCGACCCGAGGTGCCGACTGGATGCTGCGGGCCGCGTCGGCGCCGTAAAACGCCAGGCACCGCCGCGTCTGGTTCCACTGAAACCACAAGGCAAACGTGGCCAGTCCAAGGGCCAGTGTCAGCAGCGATACGACGAGCACAGACCCCACGCCACCGGCCGCGGCCTGCCGAGGCCGCAGTTGTCGTGGTGAGACCGCCGATTCGGGGAGCGCCTTCATGGAGGTCGTGATGGAGGTCGTGAGGAACGCAGCGGTGGAGAGTTGGTCGGCTTTGGGCTGGAGGCCCAGACGATCAATGTATACTTCCTGTCCAGCACGGTCCCCGGAGCACCCCTCATGGCCAATGCGTTTGACCCTTATCGCGAAGCACTTGTGGTCGAGAATCACACGATCTGGTCCGCCGACTACGAAGATTGGTCGGCGGCGGACAAGGCCCGGGTCGAGCGGTTGCTGCATTCCAGCCCGCAGGAGGCGGCAGACCTTGACTACCTTCGACAGCACACCGGATTTGCCCGGGTGATCACCGTGACCCCGGCCGATCTCGACCGCGTGAGCGTTGCCTGATCGTGACCACCATCCGCGTGAACTTGCCCGGTCCTTCGTCGTCTGTGGAAGCAGGTGCGGGCGACACCCGTGCCAACCGCCCTGAGGGCGACCGCACCTACGACATAGCCTGCGGCCGCGACATCCTGGGCTCCGTAGGGGGTCTGGTCCGCGAGGCTGGGGCGCGGCGGGCGATCGTGATCACGGATGCCGCCGTGGCGAACTCCCATGCAGCCCGCGTGCTGGACTCGCTGCGTGGGGCCGGGGTGGAAGCCGCGGTGCTCACGGTTCCCTCGGGCGAGGCCTCGAAGTCGCTGGAAGTTGCCGGTCGCCTGTGGGAGGGATTGGCCGCCCTGGCGGCAGACCGTGGCACCCACATCGTTGCGGTCGGGGGCGGCGTGGTCGGCGATCTGGCCGGATTCGTGGCCGCAACGTTCGCCCGGGGGCTTCCGGTGTGGCAGGTTCCCACCACCCTCGTGTCCCAGGTGGATAGCGCGATCGGCGGAAAAACAGGCATGAACCTGGCCGCAGGGAAGAACCTCGTGGGCGTGTTCTGGCAGCCCCGCGGCGTCGTGGCCGACATCGCCACCCTGGCCACGCTCCCGCATCGGGAGTTCGTGAGCGGACTGGCTGAGGTCGTCAAATACGGCATGATCCTCGACGCCGGATTTTTCGAATGGCTCGAGTCCAACGCCGATGCGGTGCTCGCCCGCGAGCCGGTGGCGGTCGGACACGCCGTCGAGCGGTCAGCTGCCCTCAAGGCGGCGGTCGTGGAGCAGGATGAGCGGGAGATTTCCGGCCTGCGAGCCGCCCTGAACTACGGTCACACCTTTGGCCACGCCTACGAAACGGCGGCTGGCTACGGCGTGCTCCTGCATGGCGAGGCCGTGGCCATCGGCATGGCTCGGGCCGCCCGCTTAGCCGCGGATTTAGGCCGCATTCCAGCCGATGTCGTCGCTCGCCAAGACGTGTTGCTGTCGCGGTTTCAGCTGCCTGTCTCGCCTCCCGATCACCTCCGCGATGCAGCGCCCTTGATCGTGATCATGGGCCGCGACAAGAAGACCGTCGGGGGCAAGCTCCGGTTTGTGCTCCCCAGCCGGATCGGCCATGTCGAACTCGTCGACGGCGTGCCGTCTGAGGCCGTCCGCCGGGTTCTCGAAGCCTAGCGCTGGCTGCGAGGGCCGGACCCGGTCGCTGGCACCGAAAACCCAGCGCAGGGCGGCCCGCCGCTGATGAGCTTCCGCTTTCACCGAACCAAACCGAATCTGGATTTGGTTGGGATCAGTCCCGTGGGCAGCCACGCCGAGCCCTTGAATCACCATCGGCAGCAACCTACCGAGCGATGATTTGGGCAAAATCTCGCGGGTCGTGGACGTCGACTGGAGAGCGTTCGAATCCGGGGCCATCGCGTGTGACGATCACATCGACGGCATGAGCAACGGCAGCGGAAATCAGAATGTCGTCCTCAAAATCCGGGCCGCCCCGTTCGACAGCATCGCGAAGGATGTCACCGGTCACCGCCAGTATCTCGAGCGCCTCGAGACAAACCCGAACAGCGTCACGCTCGGCAAGTGCGTCCTCGGCTCGGTTCCTTCTCACGAGGTACGCGAGCGTGTCGATGTTGCTGGCAAGCGCGCAGCACTGGATCCGACCAGTGCGATTCGCTTCCCAGATCGCCACCGCGTCGTTAAGCCATTCCTCCCGTTTCAGGAAGAGATCGGCAAGCACGTTGACGTCGAGAAGAACCTTCACCGGCCGCCTTGAGCCTCCTTATGCTCGCGGATCCAGAGCCTGACGGTTTCGTCCGAAGGCCCGGGCCCCTGGTGGCCGAATCGGGCTATCACCTCCGCAGCTGTCGGGCCACCAGCGACCTTGATCGCCCCGCTGCTTCGCCCCGCGTCGGCGGCCTTTAACCGCTCGATGAGCCGAGCACGAGCATCCGCCGGCCATACCCGAGTGGTATCCACGATCGCGTGGATGTCTTCCGCCGATGGCCGAATCATGACTTGTCTCCCGCCCCAGATCATAAACCGGCACGCCGGCCAAGGGCAGCGGAATTGAGCGCGGGCGGGTATAGCCGCCCCGGCTCATCCCGTGCCCCCGGCCGCGGTCCTACGCCACGTCCTCACCGCGTCCGTGTCGGTTCCGTGCCGCGGCCCGGCGGTCGTATTGGATCCGAATCGTGATTTTGGGCCACGCAGGAGTCGCCTCGCCCGGCAGCGCCGGGATGATCCAACGGTCGGCGTTCAGGAACTCCCAAATGCCGACGGTTTGATCATCGGCCCGAACGCCCTTGCCGCGATCAAGGGCGGCAAAAGCCCGAAGTCCGTCGATCGTGAAGGTGGCGACCATCTCTGGGCTCCGCCGCCCTTCGACCGGCCGGGCCTCGATGACGACGTCGCCCACGAGGGCCTTGAGCACTTGGGCTGCCACGCCCACGTCGCCCTGCAGTAGGTCGCGAAGCTTCCCGAGCGCGGCGACGACGTCCTTCTCCCTGT
>JBPCTA010000408.1:0-11941 GCA_051006595.1 Pirellulales bacterium | reverse complement strand
ATCATGATCGAGCCGGCCACGAAGGACGAGGAGGTGGAGATCCTGAAGGGCCTCCGCGACCGCTACGAGAGCCACCATCGCGTCTCGATCAGCGACGCCGCGCTCGAGGCGGCGGTCGATCTCTCCAGCCGCTACATCACCGGCCGCTGTCTGCCAGACAAGGCCATCGACGTGATCGATGAAGCGGGCGCCCGCGTCCGTCTCAAGGCGATGACGAAGCCGCCGGATCTCAAGGAGATCGACGAGGAAGTCGAGCGGCTCAACAAGGAGAAGGAGGAGGCGGTCGCCAACCAGGATTTCGAGAAGGCGGCGGCGCTCCGAGACCAGGCCGACAAGCTCAAGAAGAAAAAGCAGTCGATGACCCGCGACTGGCGGGACAAGAGCCGCGAGGCCGACGGCGTCGTCGACGAGGAGGTGGTGGCCGAGGTCGTCTCCAAGATGACGGGGATCCCGCTCACGCGGATGAGCACCGAAGACCAGGCCCGGCTGATGGGCATGGAGAACGAACTCCACAAGAAGGTCATCGGGCAGGAACCGGCCATCAAGAGCGTCTCGAAGGCGGTTCGCCGCAGCCGGTCCGGCCTCAAGGATCCCAAGCGGCCGATCGGCTCGTTTGTGTTTGCCGGCCCGACCGGCGTGGGCAAGACGCTGCTCGCCAAGGCCCTCGCGCAGTTCATGTTCGGCGATGCCGACGCGCTCATCCAGATCGACATGAGCGAATACATGGAGAAGCACAACGTCAGCCGTCTGATCGGCGCGCCGCCAGGCTACGTCGGCTTCGAAGAAGGTGGCCAACTCACGGAGAAGATCCGCCGCCGTCCCTACGCGGTGGTGCTGCTCGACGAGATCGAGAAGGCCCATCCCGACGTGTTCAACATGCTGCTCCAGGTGATGGAGGAAGGCCGGCTCACCGACTCGTTCGGCCGCAACGTCGACTTCCGCAACACGATCCTCATAATGACGACGAACGCGGGCGCCGAGGCGATCAAGAACGAGGCTGCCTTCGGCTTTCAGAAGCCCGACGACGACGCCAGCTACGAGGGCATGAAGGGCCGAGTAAACGAGCGGATCGAGCGGGTCTTCCGGCCGGAGTTTCTGAACCGCCTCGACGACGTGATCGTGTTCCACCACCTCACGGTCGAAGATCTCAAGGAGGTCATCGACATCGAGTTGGCGAAGGTCCGCGAGCGGCTCGCCGAGCGGGGCCTGAAGCTCGAACTCACCGACGAGGCCAAGAAGTTCCTCATCAAGAAGGGTTCCGACACCGATTTCGGCGCCCGGCCGCTGCGTCGGGCCCTCGAGAACTTCATCGAGGATCCCGTGTCGGAGGAGCTCCTCAAGGGTGAGTTCGAGGGCAAGGACACCATTCAGGTGGACTGCATCGAGGTCGCCGGCAAGAAGCAACTCTCGTTCAAGGGGCTCGCGACGGCCGAGCCGGTTGCCGCCGCGCCCACCGACGAGGCCGCCTCCTGATCGATCGCGCTTGAACGCCGGGCTCGTGAGGCGCAAAGATTCCCGGCTTCTGTGCGTGCCCACCGACCGGCTCCTCAGCGTCGGGAGCATCTGCGTCGGGAGCCGTGCGTAGATCAGCCTCAGGCGCTCGCAGATGACGAGTTGCATGCTGCCACCATCCGTTTGTGCGGACTTCCGAGTGGCGCCGGTTGCCACGGGACGGCATCACGGCTAGACACGACCACTCGCCCAAATGAGCTGTCTTGTCCATTCTGCCCGCACTCGCGCCGTCCGATACAACCGGCTCAAGTTGCCCGGCCCACACATCCGATCTCACCGGAAGAGTTTTCGCGCCATGGTGGCGCGACGAGGTGGCTCCGCATGGCATCGAACAACACCACGACGATCCCTTCCTCGCCCGCAGGCGGTGTCGCCGGCTGGTTCGTGAATCAGGTCGCGAATCTCGGCCAGTTCGCGATCGCCTGGGTCACCGGCGTGGGCGACGTGGCCGTTTTCGCGCTGCAGACCATCGGGTGGATCTTCGCCCGCCGGCAACGCCGCGATGTGCTGCTTCCCAACTTCTATCAGATCGGCGTGATGTCGCTGCCCGTGGTGGCCCTCACGGGCTTGTTCATCGGGATGGTGCTGGCGGTGCAGAGCTACGCCCAGTTCAAGGCGCTCGGCCTGGAGACGAGGCTCGGATCGGTGATCAATCTCTCGCTTGTCCGCGAACTCGGCCCCGTGCTCGCAGCAACGATGCTGGCTGGTCGGATTGGCAGCGCCATGGCCGCCGAACTCGGCACCATGCGGGTCACCGAGCAGATCGACGCGCTGGAGAGCATGGGTGCCAATCCGATCTACTACCTCGTGGTGCCCCGATTCCTGGGCTGCTTGGTTCTGATCCCCTCGCTCACGGTGATGGCCGACTTCATGGGCGTGCTCGGCGGCTACTTCTATTCGCACGTGCTGCTGGGCATCGACTATCACCACTACTGGGCCAACTCCCGGGAGTATGTCGACGTCTTCGACTTCCTGATGGGCATCTTCAAGAGCCTCTCTTTCGGCGCGGCGATCGCGCTGGTCAGTTGCCACCACGGCTTTCACTGCGAACCCGGTGCCGAGGGTGTGGGGAGGGCTGCCACCAATGCCTTCGTCCACTCCTTCGTGATGATTCTGGTGCTCGATCTGTTCCTCGGCATCTGGCTCAACAACGTCCACGACTTCTTCCGGCCGGAAGGCCCGCGCAAACTCCTCTGACACAGCCCCATGCCCGCCACCGCGACCGCCACCTCCCGCCGCACCGCCGAGCCCGCCGGCCCGCTTCTCCGGGTCGAGTCGCTCCAGGTGCGCTTCGGCAGCCAGGAGGTGCTCCGCGACATTTCGATCGACCTCGAGGCGGGGCAGACGCTCGTGGTGCTGGGGGAGAGCGGCTGCGGAAAGACCGTGCTGCTCAAGACCATGATCGGCCTCATCAGGCCCACGAGCGGCGACGTTCGCTTCGACGGCACCTCGCTGGCCAGTCTGAGCGATCGGGCGCTCGCCCACCTCCGCACCCGGTATGGCTTCGTCTTCCAGGGAGCGGCCCTCTTCGACAGCTTCACGATTTTCGACAACATTGCCTTTCCGCTCCGCGAGCACACGCGGATTCCGGAGGCAGAAGTGCGGAGTATCGTCGAGTCGCTCGTCGACGAGGTCGGCCTGCCGCGAAGCGTGCTGCCGAAGAAGCCGGTGCAGCTCTCGGGCGGGATGCGAAAGCGGGCGGGACTGGCCCGGGCGTTGTCGCTCGACCCACAGCTCATGCTTTATGACGAACCGACGACGGGCCTCGATCCGATCATGAGCGACGTCATCAACGAGCTGATCCTGCGGGTGCGAAACCGGCCGCACGTGACGAGCGTGGTCGTCACGCATGACATGCATACGGCCCGCAAGGTGGCCGACCGGGTGATCATGCTCTACCCGCTCTTTCGGCTGCGACCAGACGAGCCGCAGATCGTCTTCGACGGCACGGCCGACGAGCTCGACCGCTCGTCCGACCCACGGATTCGGCAGTTCGTGGAGGGCCGGGCCGGCGCACGGCTGATGGAGCTGCGCGAGGAGCAGGCCCGGGCGAGCGGCGACACGACCTCCGACGAAGGGCCGGCCGCGATCGATCCACCCGAGGACGACGAAGCCTACGAGAGCGAGGACGACGCATGAACGATCGCGTGATGCAGTTCCGCGTGGGTGTGGTGGTGCTGGCGACGGCCATCATCACGGGGATTCTCATCGTGCTCTTCGGCGACCTGCCGTCACTCGTGCAGGCGACCTATCCGCTCAAGATGAGTTTCAGCGACGCTCGTGGTGTCGCCGACGGCACGCCCGTCCGGAAAAACGGAATCCTCGTGGGCCGCGTCTCCGGCGTGCAGCTCGACGAGCGGGGAGGCGTGAGCGTGGTGGCCGAGATCGACTCCTACGTGCCGATCTACAGGGACGAGCAGCCGCGGATCGCCTCCACGCTCCTGGGCGACTCGGAGATCCAGCTCGTGCCGGGCACGATTCGGCCGCCGCGGCAGCGGATCGCCAAGGATGAGGTGCTCGTCGGGGCCGTGTCGCGGGATCCGTTCGAGGTGTTTGCGACCCTCGAGCCCAAGCTCGGTAGCGCGCTCGAGTCGCTCGCAGAGGCCAGCGAGTCGGTTAAGAAACTCTCCGACAACCTCGACAAGCTCCTGCTCGGCGACGACGACACGTTTTCCAAGATGGTCCAGAAGACGGAGGCCGCGCTCGACGCCTTCAGCCTGGCGATGGCCAATATCAACGACGTGATGGGCGACCCGCAGGCCCGGGACAACCTCAAGCGAACGCTCAACTCGCTTCCCGACGTGATCAGCGATCTCCGCACGACGGTCCAGGGGATCGGCGAGACGGTCGACACGGCAGACCGCAACCTCCGCAATCTCGAAGGGCTGACCAAGCCGCTCGGCGAGCGGGGCGAGGGCATGGTGGCACAGATCGACAAGACGATCGGCCGCCTCGACGAGACCCTGCAACAGGCGGCGATGTTCACCAGGGCGCTCAATGAATCGCAGGGCACGCTCGGAAAACTCGTCCGCGACCCGCAGGTCTACAACGATCTGGCCCAGGCGGCGGGCAACGTCAATCGCCTCACCAAGGAACTCCGTCCGATCGTGGACGACGTGCGGGTCTTCACCGACAAGATCGCCCGCCACCCGGAGCAGCTTGGGGTGAAGGGCGCCCTCGACCGCCGTGCCGGGCTCAAATAGCGGCCCGAGGCAGTTCTCCGCTCACGGATCGCATGTCCCACGCCTCACGGGGTTGGGCTTCGACGTTGCATGCGTCACCGCCGACGCACCAATCCGCCACGGCATCACTCGCCCGCCGCTCGATCGGCAATCCCCCACACCGAAGATCAGGTGCTCGATCAGTACGCACCCCAGGGACCACGCACGGCGTTGACGCCAAACTGCACCGTGTCGCTCGGCTGATTTGGCGTGGGCAGGAACCCGCCGCCGCTGCCCCCCACCGCGCCCGGGCCTGGGTAGGGACGGCGGAACTGATGGTAGATCGGCGCGACCCGCGAACTGGGCACGCCCCATGAATACTGCGTCATAAACTCCGCGGTCGGTGGCACGACCAAGGCGATCGGTCGCCCCTCTGCCGGGTCGTACCAGGCGCTGTGCCAGCTCTTGCCCTGGCTGCGGAGAAAGTATCGCTTCTCCCAGGCGTCGTACTTGCAGTGCTCGTGGAGACCGCCCGTCTTGCCATAGCTGCACGGACCGCCCACCGGAGAGCCGCAGGCGCCGCAATGCCCGCAGTGGCCACAGTGCTTGCCACAGCGTCCGTGTCCGCAATGGCCATGGTGGCAGGGTCCGCATCCGGCCGGGCCGCAAGGCCCGCAGGCGACGCACCCGCCGGAACCGACGGCCGCATGGCCGACGTGATCGCCGGCAGACACCATCCGGATCGCGGCGCAGGCGAGCGAGACGACGAACACTGCCGCCCAGGCGGAGTGCGAAAGGCCGGATCGACGCATGATGCGGAATCTCCTCGGGATCAGTACCAGTAGGCCTTCACGTCCGTCCGCATTCCGGTCACCCCGGCGGGGCGGATGTAGCGGCGGCGGTGCTTGTAGAGAAACTCGTGGGGCATGAACGGCGGGTAGGTGGTCCAGGTGTGGCCGACGCGTGGCGGCACGGGCCGCGGCGACACATAGAGTTGGGCGCCCATGCCGGGCGCGGCCCCGGCCGGAACCGGCGGCACGTAAAAGTTGTAGAAGACGTCGGGCGTGGGCCCCTCGACGCCGCCATCGATCGGGATCGACCATGCCGTCGCTGCGGTCAGCGCCTGGGCGACGAACAGGGTCGCGAGCGTACGGAACCTGATCGAACGAATGGTCAGCATTGCGTCACCTCGTGGTCGAAGCCCACCGGCGCCGGGATCAACCCGACACACGGAAGTTCGACAGGACCCCGTCCTGCGCATCACTCCGTAGATGCCGCGGATGCCGGTTCTGCCCGACAGTCACAACTTCACGCCGCCCCGAACCTGGTCTTTCCTCGGCCCGCCCGCGGACCTCGCGACCGGCAAAGTCAGCCCCTCTTGCCAAGGCCGCCGCCGCGGATCACAGTCTGGGGGCAGAAAACACCGGAAAAACCTATGGTCAACACCGCGACACGCCCAGCCCGTACCACAGCCGCGAAGCCAAAGGCCGCTGCAAAAAAGGCCGCGGTCGCGGCCGAGGCGACCAACGGAGAAGACTCGGCTCCGACGTCGGCGCCGAAGCCCGCCGCCAAACGGCGGGCCACGGCCCAATCCCTGGCTGCCGGCCAACGGGACATCTCGGTGAGCGAGTTCTTCGCCAAGAACCGCCACCTGCTCGGCTTCGATTCGCCCCGCAAGGCCCTGCTGACGAGTGTCAAGGAGGCGGTCGACAACTCGCTCGACGCCTGCGAGGAGGCGGGCATTCTGCCAGAGATCTGGGTGCGAATTGAACAGGTCGGTGACAGTGGCACGCGGTATCGCATGAGCGTGCAGGACAACGGCCCCGGCATCGTCAGCAAGCAAATTCCGTTGATCTTCGGCAAGCTGCTCTACGGTTCGAAGTTTCACCGTCTGCGGATGAGCCGAGGCCAGCAGGGCATCGGCATCTCGGCCGCGGGAATGTATGGCGTGCTCACGACCGGCAAGCCGGTGAAGATCATTTCAAAGATCGATGCCAAGCACCCGGCCCATTACTCCGAGTTGCGGATCGACACCAAGACCAACCAGCCCGAGATCTTGAATGGCAAAGGTGACGGCGTCGACATTCCCGCCGGCAAGGGTGGCGCGGAGTTGATGAAGAAGCACTCGATCGAGTGGATCAGTGAGAACGACCGGGGCGATGCCATCGAGCACGGGACCCGCGTGACGATCGAGATGGAAGCCAAGTTTCAGCGGGGCCGCGGCAGCGTCGAGGAATATCTCGAGCAGACGGCGATTTCCAATCCTCAGGCCCGCTTCCACTTCCTGGGGCCGGACGGTCAGGAGCGGATTCTCGATCGCTCCAGCGACGACCTGCCACCGGAGCCCAAGGAGATCAAGCCGCATCCCTACGGCGTCGAGCTTGGTCGGCTCGTGACGATGCTCCAGGAGCATCCGAAGATCACGCTCGCCCAATTCCTCACGCAGTCGTTCTCGAGGGTGTCCCACGGCACCGCCAAGAATATCTGCGACATCGCCAAGCTCTCCAGTCGCGTGACCGCGGGCAAGCTCGGTCGCGGCGAGGCGGATGCGCTCTTCAAGGCCATCCAGGAGACGAAGATCCCGCCGCCGGCCACCGACTGCATCGTGCCGATCGGCGAGCAGCGGCTGCTCGCCGGGCTGCGGCAGGTCGTGCCCGGCGAGTTCTTCACCGCCGCGACCCGACCGCCCTCCGTCTACCGTGGCAACCCCTTTCTGATCGAGGCATCCCTGGCCTACGGGGGCGGCACCTCGGCCCAGAAGATCACCCGCGAGGGCCTCGGCGAGCTCGCCGCCGATAGTGACGCCCGGAGCCTGCGGCAGTTTCTCACCACGACGTTCTCAGGCATGGGTGGCGAGGCGGCCGAAAAGATCCTCGCGGAGGCGGAACTCGCGCCGCGGCAGAGTCCTTCGAAGCTCAAGAAGCCTCAACTCGACGCGCTCCACGGCGCGATGCAGCATGTGAACGCCGACGAGGGCCAGAGCATGAACGTGCTCCGCTACGCCAATCGCGTGCCGTTGCAGTTCCAGCCTGCCGCCTGCGCCGTCACGCAGACGATCCTCTCGACCAACTGGCGATCCTACGGCCTGTCTCAATCGCGGGGCAGCCTGCCGAGTGCGCCGGTCACCGTGATGGTCCACATGGCGAGTGTCTGGGTGCCGTTCACGAGCGAGTCGAAGGAGGCGATCGCCTCTTATCCAGAAATCCAAAAAGAGATTCGCCTGGCATTGCAGGCCGTGGGCCGCAAGCTCGGCATGTACATGCGGCGGCGGCTCCGCGTCGCCCAGGAAGGCCAGCGTCGGACCATCTTCCTGCGGTATCTCGGTGAAGTCGCCGCAGCCGTGTCACAGATCAACGGCGCCGACAAGGCAAAACTCTACGAACAGCTTCTCGCCGTGGCCAAGAAGAAGACCGCCGAAGCCGACGTGAAGCTCGACGATCGTGGCAAGCCAATCGAGGACGAGGAGGAGCTCGAACTCGGCGACAACTGCATCATCGTGCCGCAGGTGATGCCGGGCCAGAGCCTCACCGACACCACCGGGACCGGCCCGTCGGCAAAGGCCGCCAAGGGCCGGCGGTCGCGGACGATCAAGGCGGTCGATGGCGATGAAGCCGAGACCTCGGCCCCGGCGAAACGCGGCGGGTCGTCGCCCAAGCCGACAGCCCGCCGCAAGAGAAAATAACCGCCTTGGCGGCCATGGCTGCGGTCGCCCGAATGCCCTATTCTGAGGGTCGCTGTTGGCGGGCGTCTGCAAGGGGCAGGTCATGTCGGAACTCGAACCTCACGCCAGCCCGGCAGATGATGCATCTGACCAGTCGGGCCTGAGTTTCGCAGGCCTGACGACCTTTCTCGGCCGCGCGGTCCCAGTCGACGACCATCTTCCACCCGGCACCCGGCTCGGCGACGTGACGATCGTCGGCACGGTCGGCGAAGGAGGCATGGGACGGGTCTACGAGGCGGTGCAGGGGATGCCCTGCCGCACGGTCGCCGTAAAGGTCATCCGGGCGGGCATGCTGTCAGCCAAGGCCGTGAAGCGGTTCGAGTACGAAGCGCAGATCCTCGGCCGTCTCACGCATCCAGGAATCGCCCGGATCTATCTCGTCGGCATGCAGCCGCTTGCCGGCGGCACGGTGCCCTACTTCGTGATGGAGTACATCGACGAAGCCCGGACGATCACGGCCTTCGCGACCACGCATGCCCTCTCCACACGCGACCGCGTGAGCCTCTTCCGCGAGGCCTGCCTCGCGGTCGCCCATGGCCATCACAAGGGGATCATTCACCGCGACCTCAAGCCGGGCAACATCCTCGTGGACGCGACCGGCCAGCCGAAGATCATCGACTTCGGCGTGGCCCGCACCGCGGACCAGGATCCGTCGCTCACCACCATGCACACCGGCGTCGGCAATCTCGTGGGCACGCTCCAGTACATGTGCCCCGAGCAGTTTGCCGGACCGGCGGATGATCTCGACATACGTGCCGATGTCTACGCGCTGGGCGTCGTCCTCTACGAACTCCTCGCCGGCAGACCGCCCTACGACGTGCACAAGCGTGCCGTCCACGAGGTTGCCCGACTCGTCACGGAATCCGAGCCGCCGGCACTCTCGACAGTGAATCGGAATCTTCGCGGCGACCTCGCCACGATCGTGGCCAAGTGTATGGAGAAGGATCGCAGCCAACGCTACTCGAGTGCTGCCGAGCTCGAGGCCGATCTGGCCCGGCACCTCCGGGGCGAGCCGATTGCCGCCAGGCCGCCGCGGCTCTTCGACTCCCTGGTGCGGCTGGGCAAACGCCACCGCTTGGCGGCGCTGGCGGCCATGGCTGTGACGGCGGCGCTTGTGGTGGGCGTGGTGGGAATGTCGATCTTCGCCGTACGAGCCGACATTTCCCGCCAAGAGGCAGACCGTCGCGCCGGCGAGGCCGCGGCGGAACGGTCGCTTGCCGACCGGGAGAAGTCGCGGGCCGATGCTGCCGCGGCAACCTCGCAGCAACGGCTGTATGTGGCCAACCTCAGGGCAATGCAGTCATCCCTGGCGACCAAAAATCTACGGATGGCGCGGCAGCTCTATGCCGACAACGTGGCGATGACAGGTACTTTCCTTCCTCTTGAAATGCATTGTCTGGGTGCGGATCTCGACGAGGCGCTGGTCATCCTGGACCTGCAGTCCGGACCGGTCGCCGACGTCGCGTATGCCGCCGACGTGGAACTGCTCGCGGCCAAGGCGATACCACCGCAGTTGACGATTCGTCGTGCACAAGTGCCTCGGATACGGACCTATTACCGGCCATCAAACTTCATGCGGAGCTCCACATCGATAACACCCCGGTTCTTCGCCGCCGGCATGGATCACCTTCACTACGAGCCGCTGCCTGTTTCCGAGAGGGGATGGGCGAACGATCGCCTGGTGTCGATGGAGGAGGTCGTTGGTGGACGTGCGGTCGTGAATGCGTCGATCAAACCCCTGGCCACCAGCCCGGATGGCCGGCGAGTAGCCTTCCCACTGGCTGGCGGTGGTCTGCGAATCGCTGACACGCGGATCGGACCAGAGAGTGCCGTCCTGACCGGGCGACAGGAGCGGATGATGTGGGCCTTGTTCAGCCCCGACGGCAGCCGCATCGTCACGCTGGACATACACAGCGTGCTCTGTCTCTGGGATGCAGACACCGGCCAACTCCTCGCCACCTACGACGGCGAGGGCGGCATGGTGCAGGGCGTCGTATTCAGCGGCGACGGCTCACGATTCGCCGTGCACGCCACCCTCGTCCAGAGTCGTCTCCACCGGATCATCGTGTACACGTCCACCGACGGGCGGAAACTCTCCACCGTGGAGACACCATCTGGCCTGACGCTCGATAATGTGCTCATCGTATTCAGTCCGGATGGTCGCCATCTGACGACGACCGCCTATGAATCCGATCTCCATACCTGGGACGCGGCATCAGGCGCACCGCTCGGCCATCTGCGGGGCCATTCTGGGGTCGTGAAGGCGTTGGCCTTCAGCCCCGACGGCAGCCGGCTCGCCAGCGGGGCGGCGAATGGGCACATTCGCCTCTGGAATCCCACCACCCAGACCATCGAGCGGGAGCTGATCGGCCACGCTGATCACGTGACATCACTCGCCTTCAGCCCCGACGGAGGAGCGCTCGCCTCGGGAGGCAATGACGGCACGGTGCGAATCTGGTCGCTCACCACCGAGGGCCCCATGGCGGTTCTCGATGGTGTCGCCGGCCTGTCTGCGGTCGAGTTCAGTCCCGATGGAACCCAACTGGCGGTGGCGCCCAAGGGAACCGGCGACGTGGAACTGTGGGACCGGCGCACCGTCCGCCGGCTCTGCACCTTCACGGGAGGGCAGGGCACCGTATCACAGCTCGCCTACAGTCCCGATGGCACGCAGCTGGCGGCTGTCTTCGAGACGCCACAGCAGACAGGCGGTGTCCGTGTCTGGAACACGAAGACTGGCGTGCTGGTCTCGACCTGCGGTGACCGCGCAACGGCCACGCACACGGTGGCGTTCAGTCCCGATGGCATCCGACTCCTGATCAGCTCAGGCAAGGGCGACGGTACGACGCGACAGAATCGCATCACCGACAGCCGGGTCATGACCTGGGATCTCCGGTCCGACAGCCGGCTCATGGCGGCCTCACCCGAACGCATCGCGATCTTCTTGACGACGGGGGCGGTGTTCGGGGTCGCGGGAACGCGGGTGGCCTGTCGCGAGGGCCACCTGCTCGACGCGGCGACGGGAGAACCGCTCGTGAAACTGCCCCCCGTGGGACAAATCGGCTGCCTCGGTGCCAGCTCGGATGGCTCGGTGCTCGCGATCGGGCAGGCCTCGGGCAACGTCTACCTGACGTCGTTTGTAACCGGAACTCAGTTCGCTCAACTTATCGGGCACTCGGGCAGCATCCGGGCCATCACCTTCAGTCCCGATGGAATGCGGATCATGACGGGCTCGCTGGACGGCACCACCCGCCTCTGGGATGTCATCTCGGGCGAACCGATTCACGTGCTGCCCGGGCACGAGGGAATCGTGGAGCGGATTCTCTTCAGTCCCGACGGCGGCCGAGCCATCACCGCCGGAACCGACGGCACCGTGCGTATCTGGGACACGGCACTGGGCCAGGAACTCTGCCTGTTGCCCGGTCAGCGAGATGAGCCGACCGCCATCGCCCTGAGCCCCGACGGCACTCAGGTGGTCACCGCCAGCGACGATGGCACGGTCAGGATCTGGGGCCTCTCCAACGCGGCCATCGCCGCCGCGCGGCAGGCA
>JBPCTA010000407.1:0-4055 GCA_051006595.1 Pirellulales bacterium | reverse complement strand
GAATCCCTTGATGCCGGCAAACACCGTCCGCGTCGCATCGCCACCGAGACTCACGGTGAGTTTGAGGAGCTTCTTGGCCTCGGGCACCTCCTCCGCAGCAACGATCCGCGCCACGCGCAGATCGATCTTCGCGTAGTCGTCGAGCGTGCAGGTCGCCGTCAGGGGTTCCGCTGCAAGTGGCTCGGCGGAATCGGCGGTCGTGGAGGTCGTGGTCGTGTCCATCAAGGGTTCTCCAGGAGGTTTCTCGGCAGCAGCCGTCGAGTCCGCGATCAGGGCCTCGATGTGTGCGGCTTCAACGCGTTTCATCAGCGGCTTGAAGGCCGCCACGGGCACGCCCACGAGCGGTGCTTGGGATTCATCCCACGAGCGAATTGGCCCGCCGACGAGCTCACCTGCCTGGTCGGCAAGCGTCGGCAGGACCGGCGCGAGGTAGACGGCGAGTTGCCGAAACAGGTTGACGGCGACGGTCGCCACATCCTGCAGGCGGCCCGCCGCATCGGCCCCAGCCTTGGCGAGTTTCCACGGCTGCTCGGCGTCGACATAGGCATTGGCCCGGTCGGCGGCGAGCATGATCGTTCGCATCGCGCGGGCGAAGTCGCCCTCCTCGTAGGCCTGGGTGATTTCGTTGCCGTCGGCGGCAGCCAGGGCGAACAAACCGTTGTCGGCTGGGTACGCGGCTGCCAGGCCGGTCGCCTCGAGCCACCGCGCCGTGCGGCTCGCGAGGTTCACCACCTTCCCCACGAGGTCGGCGTTGACCTTCAGCATGAACTCGTCGAGGTTGAGGTCGATGTCGTCGATGCCCCCCGAGAGTTTCGCCGCGTAGTAATACCGCAGTGCACCGGCATCGAGATGATCGAGCCACGTCCGCGCGAGTAGGAAGGTGCCGCGGCTCTTCGACATCTTCTGACCGTTGACGGTCAAAAAGCCGTGCACGCGCACCTTCGTGGGCAGGGCGAGATCCGCGGCTTCGAGCATCGCCGGCCAGAAGAGGGTGTGAAAATAGACGATGTCCTTGCCGATGAAGTGGTGAATCTCGGCCGACGGGCCGCCCCTGCGGCCCCACCAGGTTTCGAACGCCCTGCCGTTCGACTCGCACCACTCGGCGGTCGCGGCGAGGTAGCCGATCGGCGCGTCGAACCAGACATACCAGTAGTGGCCCGGAGTGTCGGGTATCTCGAAGCCGAAGTAGGGTGCCGGCCGCGAGACGTCCCAGTCGCGCAGGGGATCGCCCAGAAAGTGTCCCGCCAGATAGTTGGCGATCCGCGAGTCGAGCGCCCCCGACGAGGTCGTCCACTCGGCGAGGAACGCATGGAACTCCTCGATCGTGACGAACAGGTGTTCGGCCGACCGCACCTCCGGTCGCGTGCCCGAGAGCGTGCTCACCGGATCGATCAGGTCGGCGGGGGCGTAGGTCGCCCCGCACTGCTCGCAGGTGTCGCCATATTGATCCGCTGCACGACATCGCGGGCAGGTGCCCTTCACGAACCGGTCGGCGAGAAACGTGCCCGCCGTGGGGTCGAAGAGCTGCTGCACGTCCCGTGAGACCACGAGCCCGCGACGGCGCAGGGCCGTCCAGACTTCGCCGCAGAGCCGCCGGTTGGTGGGATTGTCGGTGGAGCCATAGTGGTCGAAGGCGACCTGGAAGCCGGCGAAATCCGCGAGGTGCGCCTTCCGCATCTCCGCGATCAACTCCCGCTCGCTGCGGCCCTCAGCGCGGGCCCGAATCATGATCGCGGTGCCGTGCGTGTCGTCGGCGCAGAGATAGATGCAGTCGTGGCCGCGGAGTTTCTGAAACCGCACGAAGATGTCAGTCTGGATGTACTCGACGAGGTGCCCAAGGTGGATGTGGCCGTTGGCATAGGGCAGTGCCGACGTGACGAGAATGCGGCGCTGGGCGGATGCAGGCATGCGGAACCAACCAGTGGGGACGGGGGAGGCGGGCCGGCGGATTGTAGGAATCCACGGGGGATCGAGGAAATGCCGGCCGACTGGGCAATCCCGTGCCGGCGAAAGTGACCTTGTCGCTCGCCGGAGTCGCCGCCAGTATCCCGGCCGCTCGCAGGGCGATTGCCGGGCCCGCGGAGCGGGACGGTGAAACCGCCGCACCAGCCGTGGAGTGACCGATGAAGAGCCTCCGAACCATCAGCTTCTGGATCGCGGCCCTGTGCTGCATGGTCACCGCCCTGCCGGTGGCCGCGAATCCGGCCGTCGCAGCCCGGTCGGGCGAAGTGCTGCTCCTCGATTTCTCGGCGTCGTGGTGCGGGCCCTGTCGCCAGATGGCCCCGCTCGTGGCCGAGATCAAAACGGCCGGCTGGGTGGTTCGGCACGTCGATGTGGATAGCGAGACCGAAATCGTGCGCCGGTTCGGCGTCACGGGAGTGCCCTGCTACATCCTGCTCGTGAAGGGGCACGAAGTCGGCCGCATCAACGGCGCGACCACCCGCTCCGAACTCGAAGCGCTGTTGGCCAAGGCGGCGGCGCCGCTCGGTGCCACACCGCTCGCGGCCACCACGCCGCCCGCCGCCGAACAGCCTCAGATCCCCGGCGTACCGCTGCCTGTCGCCTCTGCGAGCGGCCCGCTGGCCACCGAGTCACCGGCTCCTCCTGCCGCCGTCGCTTCGCTTCCGCCTCGGCCCCTCCCCGCGGCCGCCGAAGCCCTGCCGATTCCCCCGTCGTCTCTGCCGGCAGCCGTTGGCCACCAGCCCGATTCAGCCACACGGGCCGATCTCGAGGGGAAGCTGCTCACCGCCACCGCCCGGCTTCGCGTCGAAGACACCACGGGCGTCTCGTGGGCCACCGGCACCGTGATCGACTGCCGTCAGGGGGAGGCTCTGATCCTGACCTGCGGCCATGTGTTTCGCGACTCGCAGGGCAAGGGACGCGTCGAGGTCGACACCTTCGGCCCGCAGGGCGTGCGGGGCGTGGCCGGCCAGGTCGTTTCCTGGGATCTCAAGCGCGACCTCGCACTCGTCAGCATCTTCACCGAGGCGCGGATCGATCCGGTTCGCGTTGGCGGCACCGATCGCACCACGCCGGTCGGTTCGTCGGTGGTCACCGTCGGCTGTGATGGCGGCAAGGATCCCACGGTTCACCACAGCCGCGTGACGGCCGTCGACAAATACCTCGGACCATCCAACCTGCAGGTCGCGGGCCAGCCCGTACAAGGCCGGAGCGGCGGCGGTCTGTTCGGGATCGATGGCACCCTGATCGGCGTCTGCAACGCTGCCGACCCAGCCGACAACGAGGGCCTCTTTGCGGCCCTGCCGTCGATTCACGACCAGCTCGAGGAGTCGGGCCTCGCATTCGTGTTTCGCAATTTGTATCCGAGCAACGGCCTCGACGCGGTCGCAACGGCCGGAGGTCCGCATGTGCCGGCCATGCCGGCGGAGATGCCGGCCGTCTCGTTCGATCGCCGCGACCGTGCCGATGCGGTGCCGACGGCCTCGACGGGCATACCGGTGGGCGAGCCAGTGGTCCCTGCGGCGTTGCCGGCAGGAGTGGCGTCCCGGGCGACGGCGGTCAATGCGACCCTCTCCTCGGGCGAGGCGGCGCTGCTCGAACATGTGCGACAGCACGAGGGCAAAGCGGAGGTGATCTGCATCGTGCGGCCTCACGGCGCCGCCGACGCTTCGAGTGAGGTCTTCGTACTCAAGGGCGCCCGCACTGATTTCGTCGATCATCTCTCGCAGGCCCATCACGGTCGGGCAGCCGACACTGGCCACGCTCCTCCGCCCGCACGCTCCGACGTCGCGGTCCTGCCTCCCGAGAACGCGGTGCGATAAACCGCATTCACGGTGAGTGACTGCTCGGCTTTCACGGGTGCGACGTCAGCGAGGGGCTGCCCGCGGCCTGACGGCCGGTCGGCTGGCACGGGCATGAACTCAGCGAGGGGCTGCCCGTGCCCCGTCGCTGGCGTATGACGCCAAGCGCAGGCAGGATGCCGAAGCGCGGGCGGCATCCGAGTGCGTGAAGCCCCGGTTGGGCGAAACGAACGTCGGGGGCGGGGGCATGGGTCGCCCGGAGCCGCACAGCAGGGCCGCCCGCGGCCTTACGGC
>JBPCTA010000406.1:0-3138 GCA_051006595.1 Pirellulales bacterium | reverse complement strand
ATACCAGTGTCAACACGTCGCCCAAGGCGAATCCAGCCTCGGCATCGAAGGAGCGCTAGGCGTCTGACAGCAGCCAGCAGCTAGCCGGAATCACGCCGATTCCTCGCCAGGAGCGATCAACCTGAGCAAATACCTCTGCGTGCACGGCCTGTGCTGGCTAGTTGCCACGCTCGCTCACGACGCGGGCATACGCATTTTCCAACTCGTGGCGGCCCGACTCCAGCTGCCGCACAGCCCGGCGGATGCCGTCCAGAAGATCGAGCGGCTCGAACCCGGTGACGACGATCGGCACACGAAATCGCTCCGCCAGAGGCGGATACTGCCAGGTGCCCATCACGCTGCAGACATGCCCCGCGGCCAGATATGCATTCACGCGATTCCCCGGGGCGCGCATTAACGCCTCGATGGCCGGCGGCACGAGCACATGGGAGACGAGCATCGAGAAGTTGCCGAGCTGTCGCTGTTGTGCGAGCTTCACGGCCATTGCATTGGCCGGCGCGGTCGTCTCGAAGCCGATCGCGAGGAACACCACTTCTCGATCGGGATGATCCTGCGCGATCCGCAGCGCGTCGAGTGGCGAGTAGACGACGCGGACGTCGGCGCCTCGCCCCCTGGCGGCGAGGAGGTTCTCGCGAGAGCCGGGCACTCGAAGCATGTCGCCGAACGGACAGAAGATCACGCCGGGATGGGTCGCGATCGCCAATGCCCGGTCGATCGTCTCCAGCGGCGTCACGCAGACGGGGCAGCCGGGTCCATGGATCAGTTCCACCTCGGCAGGGAGCAACTGGTCAACGCCGTTGCGGATGATCGAGTGAGTCTGGCCACCGCAGACCTCCATGATCGCCCATGGCCTCGTGATCGAGCGTCGGATGTCGGCTGCCAGCCGCTGCGCTGTGGCGGCATCGCGGTACTCAGCGAGGTGCTTCATGGGTCTCCCGCTGGTTCCTCGCCACGGAGTTCGGCGAGCCCGTCCTCCAACAGGCCGAGATCCTCGAACGTTCGGAGCGTGGCGCGAGCCGTGGCCTCGTCGATCTTCGAGATCGCAAAGCCCACATGGACGATGGTGTAGTCACCGACGGTGATGTCAGGAAGATAGGCGAGGCAGACCTCCTTGACGACGCCACCGAAGTCGACCCGACCCATCCTGGTCCCGTATGCCTCGTGGATCGATTCGACTCGTCCCGGTACTGCCAGGCACATCAGCCACCTCGGAAGGGAGTCGCAGAAAAAGGGAACGTGATCCGCTGGCGACCGCGTCAGCCGCCGGCCACCTTGCTCTCGAGCGACTCGATCACATCCATGACACCAGCCACCTGGCAGCGCCTGATGTGACGGCAAAATGATGAGTATACGGATGTGTACCTTCTCGTCAAGGAGGCGACGGCATCGCCGGCTCACGCAGCGAGACCCACAAAGTTTTCTGCCGAACGCATCACCATGCCGGGCGATCCCGGCAACGGTCTCGGGTGGGGATCGTGGTCATGTCTCATCTGTCATGGCACTCGCGAGTCGTGCCTGCAGGGCGTCGACCAGGCGATCCACCGCTAAGTCCACCTTGGCGGAGAGTGCCTCGCCAACCTCGAACCGCTCCCCTTCGATGAGATAGGCGGTGACAGCGGCAGGATAGTCGTCCTTGAGAAGCCAGCGGGCGAAGGCGAGGGCGTGATCCCAGCGGAAGGCGTGGAGGTTGATGCCGGCGAGCGGCGGCAGATTCTCCACATCTCGACCGGATACCTCGAACAGCGTCCCTGGCTCGCTCCCCGAGCGACAGGCATCGACGAGGATTACCTTCGGCACACCCCGCATCTGGAAGGCCACCTCCATTCCGCCGATCCCCGCGTCGGCGCAGCAGACGCCGTCGGGCAGGCCACGGTCCCGCATCCGCTGCACAAATACCGGACCGGCGGCGTCGTCGCCGCGGAGGAGGTTGCCGCAGCCGATCACGAGCGTTCGCGGCATCAGTTAGCCCCAGCGGTGGGCGAGGACGGCGCGGCGGTCGCAGAAGCCGCGCTCCTCGCCAGTGAAAAACGACATCGTGTTGCCGCTGCAGACGCCGCCTGGCGGCCAGCGAAGCGTGGTCATGGCCAGCCTCCGTCGCGAGGATCCAGACGTCCGACACGGGCGGCGTCTCACCAGCGACATCGGAAGTGTACGCCGCCGGGTTATCTGCCGAGAAGCATGTGGACGACATGGCGATGCTGTAGACTTCGCCGCATCGATTCTTTGTCGATGACGGACCAATTCCGCGGTCCATGGAGCGACATGTCGCTCACGCGACTGCTCGATCATGGTGCGGGCGAATGCACGAGCTCTCGATCGGAAATCGCATCGTGGAACTGGCGAGCGACTGTGTCCGTGAAGCGGGCGGAGCACGGGCGACGGCCGTCACGGTGCGAATCGGGGCGCTAACCTGTGTCCACGAGGATGCCCTGCGGTTCTGTTATGAACTGGTCCGGGAGTCGACCCCCCTTGCCGCGGCTGAGCTTCGGATCATTCGCGTGCCGGTGACGATATGGTGTGGAGCCTGCGGCCGCGCGGTCGAACTGCCGGGCATTCAGAAGTTGGCCTGCCCGACCTGCGGCACGCCCAGCGGGGACATCCGGGCCGGTTGTGAACTCGACCTGGAGTCGATCGAACTGGAACCGATCGAACTGGACGAGCCGGACGACTTGGTCAAACCGGCCTCCCAGGCGGCCAGCGGGGAGGCGACCGCATGAGTGAGCCCCGGATCCTCGAAGTCCGCACACGAATACTCAAGAAGAACGACGAACTCGCCCGTGCCATGCGAGAGCGATTCGTGAGGGCCGGCGTGCTCGTGGTCAACATGGTGTCGAGCCCGGGCACCGGCAAGACGGCGTTTCTGCAGGAGACGCTGGCGAGGCTGCTTGCCCACGGTGACGCCTGTGCCGCGGTGGTGGGTGATCTCGAGACCGATAACGACGCGCGGCGGCTGGCGGCGAGCGGGGCTCCCGTTCGTCAGATCATGACCCACGGCCTCTGCCACCTCGAGGCCGACATGGTGGAGAAGCACCTCGACGGCTGGGATCTCACGTCCCTTCGCTACCTCTTCATCGAGAACGTCGGCAATCTCGTCTGCCCGACGAGTTGGGATCTCGGCGAAGCGGTCCGGCTGGCGTT
>JBPCTA010000405.1:0-2627 GCA_051006595.1 Pirellulales bacterium | reverse complement strand
ACGAGCACGAGCGCCCCGTCGGCCATCCGCAGCACCCGCTCCACCTCGCCGCCGAAGTCGGCGTGGCCGGGGGTGTCCATGATGTTGATCTTCGTGCCCTTCCACTCCACCGCGATGTTCTTGGCGAGGATCGTGATCCCCCGCTCCTTCTCGAGGTCGTTGGAGTCGAGCATCCGCTCGGAGAGCTGGCTGGCGCGGAACTGGCCGCTCTGCTGGAGCAGGCAATCGACGAGCGTGGTCTTGCCGTGGTCGACGTGGGCGATGATCGCGATGTTGCGAATGTCGTTGCGGCGAACGCCGGGGGCGGCAGTCTGGACGGTGGGCGCGGTTGACATGGTCGGGAAACCCGGGGCACGAACGCCGCCGGCGCAGAGGGTGGGAGGGTCGAAACAGGCCGATTCCGATTATTCAGGAATCAACCGTTGTTGCATAGGGCCGATTGTTGCGCATCGGCCAGCGATGAAATAAATGGAGACGAAGGGGATCGAACCCTCAACCCCCGCCTTGCAAAGGCGGTGCTCTCCCAATTGAGCTACGTCCCCGTCTGCCTACCGCCGGGGCAAAACCCCGACCTCTCACTGCCTGCCGTCGGGGCCGGACCCCGACCTCTCACTGCGCGCGCCAAGATTCGAACTTGGGACCTCTACCTTATCAGGGTAGCGCTCTAACCAACTGAGCTACGCGCGCCTTCAACCACGTCGGCGCGATCAAAAAACCGAGGCGACGTTGCGGCCGATTTCCTGTGGAAACAGGCCACTCATCGAAGATACGGCAATCCGCGATGAGTCGGCAAGCCGCATAGATTTCGCACGGGAGCGGCAGGAAATCGGTGGGCGGGCGGCGGCCGGGAGGCCGCTGCGAGGCGGTTCTGCATGGGCGGAAGCCCCCGATCGTGAGATCGGAGGAATGCGGTCTGACGCCCGACGTTGCGGTGGGCTTCCCGAGGAGGCGGTCGTCGGAGCGTTCGGCTGAAAATGGCGCTGGCGCCGAAGGGGGTTCCGGATAGGTTTCTTCTCTTCGCCGACGCTTCCAGGAGTCCCTCCATGCCGATTCAGATGTTGTGGTTCACGTCTCTCTGCCGGGCGCTGCGCTGCATCGCCGTGCCGGCGTTGTTGGTGTCGTCCGCCATGGCCGCCCCGCCGACGGCGGAAGACGCCCTCGCCCTCAAGCCGCGGCAGAAACAGGTCGATTACTCGACGCCCGCCGCAGCCGACGTCGCGCAGTCCACGATCAAGCAGGAGAAGGAAGGCAACGTGAGCGCCCTCGTCGTGCGGGCTCCGTCCGGAGAGGTGCTGCGGGCGTTTGCCGACAGCGATGGCAATCGGGTGGTCGATCGCTGGAGTTATTTCAAGGACGGCATGGAGGTCTATCGCGAGATCGATTCCGACAAAGACACGAAGGCCGACGAGTATCGTTGGCTCAGCGGAGCCGGCAGTCGCTGGGGCGTGGATTCCAACGCCGACGGCGTGATCGATGCCTGGAAGGCGATTTCGGCCGAGGAGGCGACGGCCGAGGTCGTGGCCGCGATTCGTGATCGCGACGCCGCCTCCTTCGCGCGACTGCTACCGACCAAGGACGAACTCCAGGCCGCCGGCTTCGAGGGGGAACAGCTCGCGGAAATCCTCGCCCGCGTGGCCGCCGCGCCGGCGGCGTTTGCCGCGATGGCCGCTGCCCAGAAGGAGGTGCCAGCCGATGCCACGTGGGCCAGCATGCTCACGCCGCAGCCCCCCGGCACCCTACCGGCCGGCACGAACGGGCTCACCAAGGACGTGATGGCCTACGACAACGTCGTCGCGCTCGTGGAGAGCAAGCAGGGCAACGGGCAGGTGTTCGTGGGCTCGCTGGTGAAGTGCGGCGATGCCTGGCGGCCCGTCGATGCCCCGCAACTCGCCAGTGGCGGCAATAGCGGCGAATCGCTCGGATTCTTCACGCCGCGGATGTCGGGCCGCCCGACCGGCCCGGGCACCACCGATGTCGCCGAGAATCTCAAGCCGCTGCTGGCGAAGCTGCGTGAGATCGAGACCAAGATGCCGGCCGCCAACGCCGCCGCGCGGAAGGACCTGGCCGCCCAGCAGATCGGAGTCTTGGAGCAGCTCGCCGCCGAGGCGGCGGATGCCGACAAGGGGTTTTGGACGAATCAGCTCGTGGAGACGCTCGCCGCCTACGTGCAGGAGGGCATCCTGCCCGACGGGATCGCCAAGCTCGAGAAGCTCGCCGAAGCCGTGAAGGGCGACGATGCGATGTCGGCATTCGTCGCGTTTCGCCTGATTCAGGCCCGATATTCGGCCGGCATGGAGCAGCCGGGCGCCGATGGCGAGACGTTGCAGAAGGCTTGGTTCGCCGATCTCCAGTCGTTTGCCGAAACCTTTCCGAAGGCGGCCGTATCCGCCGAGGCGTTGCTGCATCTCGCCTTCCGTGACGAGTTCGAGGCTCGCGACAAGGAGGCCATCGAGCGGTATCGCGACATCGCCACAAACTTCCCCGACACGCCGCAATCGCGGAAGGCGGCGGGGGCCGTCCGCCGGCTGGAGAGCGTCGGCCAGCCGCTCGTGCTCGCGGGCACGACGGTTGACGGCAAGCGGGTCGCCGTGGAGTCGATCAAGGGAGTGCCCGTGCTGGTTCACTAC
>JBPCTA010000404.1:0-6540 GCA_051006595.1 Pirellulales bacterium | reverse complement strand
GTGCTTGAGCGGCGTCCAATCGCTCTGCACCGAGACGAACTTGCCGAGGTACGGCTTGGCGATCCCGAGCACGTACTCGTGGGGCAGGTCGTCGGGCAGCTTCACGCCCTGATCGGGGTGTTCGATCATCCACATCGTCGCGGCCACCACGGAAATCGCCACCTGCATGGTCGTGGCGTTCTGGTGCGGAACAAGTTGTCGCGACTCCTCGATCGACAGGTCGGTGCCGCACCACCAGCTCGTCAGGGGATGACCCATCACCAGGGCACCGAGGATGTCGGCTCCACTCGTGATCTCGTCGGTCATGATCCTGATCTTCGACTGCAGCCGGTAATCGTTGCCGCGGAGTTCCCAGAGGCTGGCGATCGCGGCGTCGCTCGGGCAGTAGGCGTAGTGCACCGTGGGCCGGTAGATCGTCGCGCCCGAGGCGTTCCGCACGGAAAGCTTCTCGGTGATGCTGAAGGCCTCGCCGTGGCGGACCACCATTCCCACGATCGTGTGGTTCGGGGGGACCCAGCTGACCACCTGGGTGTTGATGCCCATCCGAGCAAGGCAGATTTGGCTCTTGGGGCCGTCGGCATGTTCGTAGGCAAACGGCGGCAGTTCCTTCTCATGGGTGCCCCAGCCCATCTCGGCCGTGGTCGTGCCCTCCTCGCGGAAGCCCTCCACGCTCCAGGTGTTGACGAACTCATCGACCTCCTTGGGCCGGTTCGAGACCTGCGTGTCGCGCTCGCTGCAGTGGATCACCTTCCCGCACAGTTCCTGGGCGAGATGATTAAATGCCTGGCTCTTCGCATGCTGGGCGATTCGCTCGGCCTGCTCCCCGGAAAACTTCTTCTCCTCGAGGCACACCCTGGCGATGTCGAGGAGGGCATGCTTCGTGAAGTGACAGATGAGGCCGGGGTTGGCCCCGTGTTCGAGCACGGCCGTCGGCCCGGGCGTCTTCCAGCCGGCGACCATGCGGCGGAGGTTCATGTGCCGCCAGTAGAGCGTCAGGTGGGTGGGGTGGGCCCCCTTGGCATGCTCATAGGGATCCCAGAGTTCGACCGAAGTGTTGAGATAGAGAACCCCGTGGTCGTGGCACCATTGCACGATCTCACAACAGTCGATGTTCCACGCCAGATCGATCAGGATGTCACCGGCGGCAACGTGCTTCCCGAGGATCTCGGCGAGATTGCCGGGCTCCACCTTGCCGCGGACGAAGTTCACACCCTTCTCGACCCAGGGCCGTAGCGCCTCCTCGTTCGGCTCGAACTCCAGGATCGTGACGTCGGCCGGCCTCACCTTCACGTGGTCGAGAAGAATCGGCAGCGTGCAACGGGCCACCGCCCCAAAGCCGACGAAGAGAATCCTCTTGGAGAAGTGCAGCATTTCGGGTGGGGCCACCTTCCTGGAAACGGGGAAACAGCCAGCCGCGAATCGGCCGACTGACTGCTACGCAGTCGAGCCAGGATTGTTCAATCTGGCGGCGAGCAGTATAGCCAGCGCCGACCTCAGCGTGCGGACGTGGGCGTTCCCGCCCCCGGGTGGGGGCGGGAACGCGGATCCGTTTCAGGTCGGGAGCATCCGCTCCGCTCAACGGATAAGCCGTTGGAGGAGCGACGGGCAATGCACGTCGAGGAACGCGGCGGAGATGTTGCTGCACGTCCCGAACAGATCGGCGGTCTTTGCGGAGCAGGGCCCACCGGGGCTCGCCGCACTCTCCCGAAGCCCCGCGGCGGAAGCAACCGCGATTTTGTCGAGCATTCCACGGCCTGCCAGGCTCGCATCCCCTTCGATGGCGGCGAGGGCGGCGTCGAAGGACTTCAGCCGATCCAGGCATTGCTCCCGTGAATCGGGCGAGTCCGTTTCATCCTCCTCGAGGCACTCTCGGAACGACTCGACCTGTCCGCGGCATGCCGTCACGCACCGTGAGGCGACATTGCGATCGACCGAACCGATGTGCATACCGGGCGCGATGAGCACCAGGCTGGCGGCGGCGGCGGCCGGAAAAAACGACGCAAGGGCGATGGTCTTGAACATGCGCTCATACTCCAGACAGGTGGGAGTACCGGAGAACCCGCAGGAACTCCAGCACGGTGGGGGAGGGCAGGTGGCTCATGTCGGCAGCACACCTGAACCGTCCACACGCCGCCGCCTCAAAAAAGGGGCGACGACCTGCGGTTGGCTGGAGGCACTCTACAGCGAATCGCGTACCCTACGGTGAGAATCCCGTAAGTACTGCGTGAGAAACCGGTTAGGCAACTGAGAGGAACCGCGGCCTGCGCAGACCTTCAGCAGCAAGCCGCGACACTGTCGGATTCTCGGGCACCGCCCGCTCGTAGCGGGTCTCACTTGATGGCGATCGAAATCGGAGCGGAGAGATTCGAACTCTCGACCTCTTGGTCCCAAACCAAGCGCGCTACCAACTGCGCTACGCTCCGAAGCTGGACCGAGTCTAGCGTTCCGCGGGGCGGCGGGCCATCGCCCGCCATCCCGGCCCCGTCATTCGGTGATGTGGTCGAGGAGCCGCTGAAACTCGTCGAGGTCGGCGAAGGGGATCACGATCCGCCCGGCCCCCTTGCCGTTGGCGTGCACGACCACCTTCACGCCCAGTGCCTGGCGGAGCTGTGCCTCGACCGCCGCCACCTGGCTCGACCGCCGCGTGGCCGGCCGGCCTGGCTTTCGCCGCGGCGCCATCGCCGGCTTCGCGATGGCTCCAGCGTTCGTCTCCAGGCCCCCGTCGTCGAGGTCGCCCGCCTCGTCGCGGCGAATGATTTCCTGCACCTCGCCCTCCACCACCCGCACGGAGAGCCCCTCGGCGGCGACGCGGTCGGCGAGCCGAACCTGGGCCTCCTCGTCACCCAGCGGCAGCAGCGCCCGGGCATGCCCCATCGTGATCGCTCCCGCGCGGAGCTTCTGCTGCACACCCGCCGGCAGGTCGAGCAGCCGGATCAGGTTGGCGACTGTGGAGCGATCCACCGAGAGCCGCTTGGCGAGCTCTTCCTGCGTGCAGCTCCAGGTGGTGAGATACTGCTTGAAGCTTGCCGCCTTCTCCAGCGCATCGAGGTCGCGCCGCTGGAGGTTTTCGACGATCGCGATCTCCGACATCTGGCGGTCGTCGACGTCGAGCACACGGACCGGCACCTTCTCCCAGCCGAGCCGGCGTGCTGCTGCGAGCCGCCGCTGGCCGGCGATCAGCTGATAGCGACCTGCCCGCAGTCGCACCACGATCGGCTGCACGAGGCCATGCTCACCGAGGCTCGCCGCGAGTTCGGCGAGTTCGGCGTCGTCCACCATCGTCCGGGGCTGCCAAGGATTGGGGTCGATCGCGGCCGGCGGCACCTCGTTGGTGGGCAGCGTGGCCGCCGCCTGCTCCAGTTCCTCGGGAGCATGGAGGATCAGTTTGGCGGCGCCGGAGCCGAGGCCGCTCGGCGCCGCGGGCCGCGCTGGCTGGGGGGCGAGCGCCGCAGTCCCCTGCGTGGCCGGTGCGGGATCGATCCCCGCCCGCCCCAGCAGTGCCTCGAGTCCACGGCCCAGGCGTCGTTCCTTATTCACAGTCGCGTACCTCCATGCAGAGTTCCGTGTAGGCCCGTGCTCCCGCTGAGCGCGGCGCGTAGTCGAGCACGCTCTGGGCGTGGCTCGGGGCCTCCGAGACGGCGACATCCCGTGGGATCACCGTCTCGAAGACGATCTCCCCGAAGAAGTCGCGGACCTCGGCTTCCACCTCGGCCGTGAGTTCCAGCGACGCGTCGTGCATGGTGAGCACGATGCCACTGAAGGAGAGTCGGCCCGGCCTCTCCTGCATCACGTCGCGGATCACCTCGATCATCTGGGTGAGACCCTCGAGCGCGAAGTATTCACATTGGATCGGCATCAGCACCTCGGTGCTGCCGGCGAGCGCGGTCCGCGTCAGGTCGCCGATGCTCGGCGGGCAGTCGATCAGGCAGTAGTCCCAGGCGGCGAGGCCGAGGCCGAGGTGCTGTTCGAGGACGGCGGCACCGGCGCGTGCCTGGGCGGCGATCCGCTCGACGTCGCGAACGCTCCGGCTGCCCGGCAGCACGAAGAGGTTTGGCAGCGAGGTGGCGACGATCGATTCGGCCAGCGGTGTCTCGAGGACAAGCGGGTGCGTGGTGGCCGGCACGACTCCGAATCCGGTGGTGGCGTTGCACTGCGGGTCGAGGTCGACCAAGAGCGTCCGCATGCCGCCATGGGCGAGGGCCGCGGCGAGGTTCGAGGAGGTCGTCGTCTTGCCGACGCCTCCCTTTTGGTTGGCCACGCAGAGAATCCTTCCCACGCGCAGAATCCTCGTGTCCGATTCCCGACGCACGTCGGGCACCATCCGGATATCGGCCATGGCAGGCACGATCGTCACGTCAGCTTGGAAACCCTCCACACCCGTCATGGGGCGCAAGGTCGATGGCCGCCGTTCCACGTGAAACCGCCAACTTTGCGCAGCCCCCCCCAGCCACCGAGGCCCCCGGGGTCACCTTGTTTCACATGGAACGCCCGTTCCGGACTGGCTCAGTCCAGCGGGTTGAACACCAGGCCGCTGGCCAGCTTTGGATAGAAGTAGGTGCTCTTCGCCGGCATCCGCTCACCCGTCTCGCTCACCGCCCGGATGTCGTCCACGCTCGCCGGCATCACAAGCGCCGCCAGCGGATACCGTCCCGTGCTGAGCCCGTCCACCACCTCCCGGACGAGGTGGACGTAGCCGGGCGTCGGGATCTCCTTCGCCCCGAGGAGCTCGCCAATCACGAGCCGGTGAAGGATCGACACCCCGAGCCCGCGCCAGGCCGGCCCGTGGTCGCTCGCCACCTGATCCATCCGGGCCTGGCCCGCCGGCGTGATCCGGGCCAGCGTCCAGGCCTGGTCGCCGGCCGTGTAGAGGCCGAGAGTCCCCTGATCCTGCTCGAGTTCGACGTTTGACCAGACCGCCTCCGCCGCGGCCGGCCCCTTCCAGGAGGTGCGGGTCGTGAAGCAGTCGCCCAGCCGAGCACAGAGATCGGCTGCATTGGCCACCGCCGGCTGCACGAAGAGCCGGTGCGTGGGCAGGACCACGAGGCCGGGATCGCTCATGCCCACGAGCATCATCAGGACGAAGTGGGCCGGATGGTCCGGGGGAAGGGGCTGGCCACCATGCTCGGCCGCCCAGGCCGCCGCCACCTCATCGCGGTAGTTGCAGGCTGTCTCGTAGCGGTGATGGCCGTCGGCAATGAACACCGGCTTCGGGCCCATCAGCCCCGCCACCTTTGCCGCCACCGCTTCGTCGGTCAGCGGCCACATCCAGCTCTTCACTCCGAGGTGGTCGGTGGCCTCCACCGGCGGCTGGCCGGCCACGGCCTTGTCGAGGACCTCCTGGACCTCGCCCTGCGGATCGGGGTAGAGCCCGAACACCTGGCTGAGGTTCGCCCGGCAGGCCCGCGTGAGCAGGAGTCGATCCTGTTTGGGCCCGCTCATCGTCTCCTCGTGCGGGTGGATGTTGCCGGTGCCAAACCGCTCCAGCCGCACGCGGGCCATCACGCCCCGGCGGACAAACGTCTGCCCCTCGACCTCGAACTCCTGGTGGTAGACGTAGAGCGCGGCCGCCGGCTCCTGCATCACCACGCCCTGGTCCCGCCAGTCGCGGAGAAACTTCGCCGCCCGGGAGTACTTGTTGCTCCGCTCGTCGTCGCCCGGCTCCTCCCGGTTGAGTTCCAGCCGAATGACGTTGGCCGGATGCCGCTCATAGAGCTTCGTCTGCAGCGCCGCATCGATCACGTCGTACGGTGGGGCGATCACCTGTGACAGGGCGCCGACGTGCTTCGGGTCGTAGCGGAGGCCGCGGAGCGGGGCGACGGTGGGCATGCTGATCCTTGCTTTTCTCGGGGGCGGGGAATGGAGCCGGAATGGTAGCAAAATGGACCGCCGGCGCTGCGCCATCCATGGCTCCGCTGGTCGGCCACGCCGGCCACCGAACGAGGGCACCCCGGCCGCGAACCGGATGCATGAACCGGAACGGTTCCATGTGAAACGGCCCTGGGTCCGAGGTTGGCCCTCTATACCCCTGGGACCCACGGCATTCCCGAGTGGACTCGGAAAACGAAAACGGCCGCCCGGAGGGCGGCCGTCTGGCGGGCGAGGAAACGTCTGCCTTCCCTCCACCCGAGCCCGCGACCGCACGGACCATGGATGGCCGTGCGGTCGCAGCACTGATCCGCCGATGGCGGCTCAGTAGCGGTAGTACTCGGGCTTGAACGGACCTTCGGCCGGGATGTGCAGATACTCAGCCTGCTCCTTCGTGAGCTTGGTCAGCTTCACGCCGAGCTTGTCGAGGTGCAGCCGGGCCACCTCCTCGTCGAGCTTCTTGGGGAGAAGGTGAACGCCGACGTCGTACTTCTCCGACTCCTGCCAGAGGGCGAGCTGCGCCAGCACCTGGTTGGTGAAGCTCGTGCTCATCACGAACGACGGGTGGCCCGTCGCGCAGCCGAGATTGACCAGCCGCCCCTCGGCCAGCACGAGCACGCTGTTGCCGGAGGGGAGCGTGTAGCGGTCGACCTGCGGCTTGATCTCGACCTTCTT
>JBPCTA010000403.1:0-4130 GCA_051006595.1 Pirellulales bacterium | reverse complement strand
GGAAATACTGCCGTGCCTCGGCGATGCCGCGGGGATAGACGAAGGTGCCGATCACCTGCTCGAACTCGAGCGTCGCGAGGTGGCCCTGCGTGGGCAGGAACGGACTGTCGCGGGTGTCGTGGACGAGGCCAGCGCTGAAGCCATACACGCTATTCGTGCCGAGCATGTCGACGATGTCCGGCGCCAGCACGCGGGGATTGAACACATCGACGCTCTCGCCGCGGAAGCCGGTATTCACCGAGAGGTCGGGAGCAAACTGGAACTGGTAGCCGAGCCCGACGCGGCCGCCGGTGCGGGCCTCCGCCCAGTCGTAGAAGTACCGGGTGAAGTATGAAGCCGACAGCGACAGGCCGATCCGCGTGTCGAAGAGATAGGGCTCCTGGAAGGTCGCCGAGTAGCGTTGCAGTTGCGTGCCGGGGGCGGCCTCGAGCCGAAACCGCTGGCCGGCACCACGGAAGGCGGTGCCGTTCTTGATGTCGTCCCAACTCCGCGGCAGCCGCAGGATGTCGAAGTTTTGCTCATCGACCACGATGTTGCCCACGAGGCCGGCGTTGGAGTTGACGCCGGCACCGATCATGAGCCGGCCCGTCTGCGTCTCCTCGGCATCGACATCGACGATCACGTAGGGCTCCTGGCCCGGAAAGACCTGCGCCGGATCGGCGGCGAAGTCTGGCATCAGTCCGGGCTGCTGAAAGGCGCCGGGCTGGTTGGGGTCCATCTGCGCCACCGGAGTCGCCCCGAACGGGCCACCACCAGCGACCGCAGGCTGAAGAATCGGCTGCTGGCCGGGCATGCCGGGAAAGCCCGGCTGCACCTGCTGCTGGACGGTGTAGACGGGTGGCGGAGGCGCGACCATCCGCGAGTAGTCGATCGCCGTGGGGGCGGCTGGGGCGAGCGGGGCGCCGCCCCAGGGCTGCTGGGCTGGCGGCTGGGCCTGCGCGAACGGCTGCTGCTGCTGCGGAACCGCGGGCTGCCACGCCTGCTGGGGCACTGGCTGCGGCACGACGGGATAGGACGGACTCTGGCCCCGCCACACGGGCTGCCTGGCGAGCGCCGAAGGGGGTGCCGGCCGGGCGGCGGCAGGGGCTGATGTGGGGGCGGTCTCAGCGGCTCCGGGGGCAGCGGACCCGGCCGCCGCCGGCTCCTGGGCGGCCTGCTGCGATTGGTCGTTCCACTCGGCCTCGAGGGCGAGGTCGATCACGCGGTCGTTCTCCTCCTCGACAAACCCATCGGGGCTCTGACCGCGGAAGCCCGGCGGCCGCTGCGGCTCCGGCTCCTGGGCCATGCGAGTGTCTTCAGGCTCAGGCTTCGAGAACACGATCTTCGGCCCCTCGCCCTTCGATGCATCGGCGAGGAACAGGCTGCTCGACTTCAGCCGCCGCTCGTCATCGCGGAGCTTGCGGATATCGAGGATGTCGCCCGGGCGGAGCGAGAGGCGGTTGAGAACGGTGCTGTGCCGCGTGTGCGGGTGCTCGCCACGGATCCGCACGTTGATCTTGCCGACGCGATACCGCTGCCCCTCAGTCACATTGTAGACGAGGTCAAGCTGGCCCGGCTCTTCCAGAAACCGTGGATCGGCCCGAATGTCGGCAAACACGAAGCCCCGGCCGCCGTAGATGTCGCGGATCAGATTCAGGTCGGCATCCATCTTCGACTGGTTGAAGTGCTCGCCACCCTTGAGCTTGATGTCCCGCTCGAGAAACTCCGTCTTGAACCGGCTGTTGCCGATGAACGACACGTTTCGAACCGTGTATCGCGGCCCCTCGTTGATGACGAATGTGAGGTGCGTCCAATCCCGGTTGCCCTCGTGGACCACCTCCACCTCGCGGCCCACCTTCGCCTGAAAGAAGCCGAGGCTGCGGTAGTAGGCCGTCAGCGTCTCGACATCCTGCTCGACCACCGTGCGGTCGATGTTGCCACCGATCAGCCAGAACACGCCTGGTTTTGACTTGATCTGCGTGAGCAAGCGGGCATCGCTGGCGATCGTGTTGCCGACGAACGACGTCCACAGCGACTTGCGGTTGCGGCCCTCGTCGATGAGGAACACAGCCCCCTTGTCGCCCGGCTTGTCGCCCTCGACCGTGGTCACCTTCGCGGCCTCGTAGCCCTTCTCGTGATAATACGATTCGAGCCGCCGCCTGGCCTCTTCGACCACGTAGGGATCCATCGCATCGCCGACGTCGATCTCCGCCTGCTTGCGAAGCGCGCGAGTGGTGATGCGCTCATTGCCCACGTACTTGACATACCGCAGCATCGGCCGTTCCACGACCTGGAAAACGACCACGATGCCTTCGGTGACACGGACATACTTCGGGTGGACATCCACGAACTTCCGCGACCGGTGCAGCGTGCGAACGTCGTCCTCGATCGCCTGGGCGTCGAAGACCTGGCCGGCACGGGTCACAAGCTTCGGCAGCTTCGACACATCGGTCGCATGATTGCCCTCGATCCGCACCTCGACGATGACGTCGGCGGGATTGGTCGCGGCAGCGACTGGGCCTGGTTCAGCCCCGGCGGCGATGGGCGGCAGCGGCTCGGCGACAGGTTGGGCAGCGGCAGGCGCAACGGCCACACACATCGCCAGGGCGACGAGCAGCCGCGGCGGAAGACCGCGGATCGTGGTGAAGCAAATGGCCATCGAGGGTGCCGGTGCCCGGGGAGTACGGCGACGGAAGCCGCGAAGAAATAGCGGAGCCGAGCGGGTGGCCACAAGCCGAAAAGTGTCGTGCCAAAAGACCTTCGTGATGGACCTTCAAACGGCTCATTCCCGGCCCAAAAAGCCTCGGTATCGACAGGTTTTTGCCGCGTCTTGCCCAGACGATGATGCTTGACTCGACCGCTCAAAACGCTGTATTTTTCCTCGGCTAGAATGACGCTCTGCCGGTTTTCACGAACTTGGCGTACCCGGACATCGGCCGCCACGGCAGCCGGCCCCACCATGCCGCCGATGGTCATTGACCTGCGCCGCACCGAGGATGCCCGCGATGTCGTGCACCGTGCCGTGCAGGCGCTCGCGGAAGGGCACTGCGTCGCCTTCCCCACCGAGACCGACTATGTGATCGCCGCCAGCGGCCGCTGCGCCGCCGCCGCCGTCAGGCTTGGTGATCGCTTCGCCCCGTGGGCTGGCGAGCCCCGGCTCACGCTCGCTCTCAAGAGTGCGGATGAGACGCTCGACTGGGCACCGAGTATCACCCCCGTTGGCAGCCGAATCGCCCGCCGCTGCTGGCCTGGCCCCGTGTCGATGATCGTGCCGGATGATCATGCCGAGAGCCTTTTGCATCGGCTGCCCGTCGCCGCGCGGCAGTTCATCGTGGCAAACAGCAGGCTTCGAATCCGTATCCCGGGGCATCCCATGCTCGCCGACTGCATGCGAATGCTTCCCGGCCCGGTCATGCTCGCGGAGCCGGTCGGCCCGGACGGTGGGCAGGCCTTCACGGCTGCCGACGTGATCAGCCGCGCCGCCGACGTGCTCGCCCTGGTGATCGACGACGGACGCACCCGCTATGCGCAGCCGCCGTCCACAATCGAACTGACGTCCGACTCGTTTCGGATGGTCCGAACGGGAGTGGTCAGCGAAGACACGCTTCGCCGGCTCTCGAGCCTGATGGTGCTCTTCGTCTGCACGGGCAACACCTGCCGCAGCCCGATGGCCGAGACACTCTTCCGCACGCTGGCGGCGGAGCGGCTGGGCTGTCGGCCCGATGAGATCGAGCGGCATGGAGTGGTCGTGGCCAGCGCGGGCCTGGCGGCGTGGGGCGGCGGACCAGCAAGCAGCGGCGCCCTCGAGACCATGCGGGAAATGGGGGCCGACCTGTCCCACCACGAGAGCCAGCCGCTCACCGAGTCACTCATGGCCCAGGCCGACATTATTCTGACCATGACCTCGTCACACCGAGCCGCAATCCTTACCCAGTTTCCCGAGGCGGGTGGCCGAGTGGCCATGCTCTCCCCCGAACGCCGGGATGTGCTCGACCCCGTCGGAGGCACCCTTGACACCTACCGGGCCTGTGCCCGGCAGATCCACGGGCATTTGGCCGCCAGAATGGATACACTTGGAATCGACCCGAGGATCGCGTGATCCCCGTCGTGTCAACAGGCGAGTGAGGGCGAGGGAGTGTCGGGACCCATGC
>JBPCTA010000402.1:0-4319 GCA_051006595.1 Pirellulales bacterium | reverse complement strand
GCCCGATGTCGAGCAGCACCCGATCGACACGCTCGAGTCCCACGGCGTCGAGCACCTCCGGCAGATCGCAGAAGTTGGCCTGGGCAAAACGGATCGGCTTGCCGGCGAGTTCCCGGGCTCCGCGTTCGATCGCGGCGGGATCGCGGTCGAGCGCGATCACACGGCCGGTCGGGCCGACCGCGTCGACGAGCAGCCGGGTGTGGCCGCCGCCACCAAGCGTGCCGTCGACGACCGTCATGCCCGGCTCGATCGCCAGAGACGACATGACCTCGGCAGGAAGGACGCTCGTGTGAATGCTCGCGGACATCGGTTCCAATCCTACGCGAAGAGCCGCTGCGGCTCACATGATGCCCAACGCGGACCGGGAAAGCCGTGAGCCAGGCCCCGGTTCGCCCCGCGGCGGGTCTGCGGTAGCATCGCGGCATGAGCGACTCGGATCCTGGCTTGGCCGCGACCTACGACTACCACCTGCCCGACGATCGGATCGCGCAGGAGCCGCTCGCCGACCGGGCCGCAGCGCGGCTGCTCGTCGTCTCGCGGGAGCATGGCGCGGTCGAGCATCAATCGCTTCGTGATCTGCCGAGGCTGCTCGCCGCCGGCGACCTGCTCGTGGTCAACGACACGAAGGTGGTGCCGGCCCGGCTCGTGGGCCGGCGGGCTGCGACCGGTGGCAAGTGGGAGGGGCTCTTCCTGCGATGTGAAGCCGCCGGGCCGCATGCCGGCGGCTGGGTCGTTCTCGCCCAGACCCGGGGCCGTCCGCAGGTTGGCGAGCGGATCGTGCTCACCGCCCGCGACGGCGTTGATGGCGAATCGCTCGAACTCCTCGGCCGAACCGAAGGCGGGGCGTGGCTCGTGCGGCCGCTTGGCGAGGCTGCGAACGAACCCGCCGAGGCGGTGCTCCTGAGAGTGGGCCGCGTGCCGCTACCGGGCTACATCCGTGGCGGTGTCGAGCACGAGGGCGACCTCGCCCGGTATCAGACCGTCTTCGCCCGCGCTGCGGGATCGGCCGCCGCTCCAACCGCGGGCCTGCACTTCACCGACGAGATCTTCGCGGGACTCGCGGCGCGGGGCGTCGCGCGAGCCACGGTCACGCTCCACGTGGGCCTCGGCACGTTCCGGCCGATCACCGCCGAGCGAATCGACGACCATCTGATGCACTCCGAGTGGTGCGAGTGTCCGGCAGAGACGGTGGCTGCGGTCCGCGAAACGAAGGCCCGGGGCGGCCGTGTCTTCGCCGTGGGAACGACGGCCGTGCGGACGCTCGAGACGGCGGCCCGCGGGGGTGTGATCTCGCCGTGGTCCGGAACGACCGATCTGTTCATCAAACCCGGTTTTTCCTTCCGGGTGGTCGATGGGCTGTTGACGAACTTCCATATGCCGCGGACAACCCTCATGGTGCTCGTGTCGGCGTTTGCCTCGCGAGACCTCGTGATGCGTGCCTACGCCGAGGCGATTCGCGAACACTACCGGATGCTGAGCTACGGCGATGCGATGCTGATCATCTAAGCGCGGTGTCTGCGACGAAGTCGCGGCCGCCGTTTGTTCCACCCACAGGAGTCGATGATGTCGGGAATGCCGCAGGAAGACGTGCTCGTGGTGCCGCGGTCGCTGTTCGACACCGTGGGAGCCTTTCAGGGCTTCTGCGGCGACACCGCAGCCTATCTCTCAGCGCTGCTCGATCCCGCCCACACCTCCTGGCGGCCGCGGGCGACCGTCGAGGACGATCCGTCCCTCAAGCAGTTGATTCCCTACTGCGTGCTCTCGTGGCGGGATGCCACCGGCATGCCCCACTACTTCGCCTACACGCGAGGCGGCGGCCAGAGCGAGGCCCGCCTGCGGGCGAAGCGGTCGGTCGGGATCGGTGGCCACATTTCGAGCATCGACGGCGAGTACGGTGACAACACCTCCTACGAGGCCGGCATGCGGCGGGAGATTGCCGAGGAGATCGCAATCGACGGCGAGTGGACGTCACGGTGCGTCGGCCTGATCAACGACGACTCCAACGCCGTGGGCAGCGTGCACCTCGGAATCGTGCACGTCCTGGAACTGGAACGGCCAGGCGTGGCCTCTCGGGAGAGCGAGTTGGTGGACTGTGGCTTCGAGACGCTCGAGTCGCTGCTCACCGACCGCGACCGCTTCGAGACCTGGTCGCAGATCACGCTCGACGCCCTCCGCGAGGGTAAACTGGGCTGATCTTCAAAGGGTTCCAGGCGGGTTGCCGGCACCTTGTGGACGGCACCTTTGGTGACGCGGCCGTGATCTATCTCGACAACCACGCCACGACTCGGCTCGATCCACGGGTGCTCGAGGCGATGCTGCCGTGGCTGACCGACCACTACGGCAACGCCGGCAGTACGACCCACGACATGGGCCGCGAGGCCCGGGCAGCGGTCGATGCCGCGCGAGAGACGTGTGCGGCGGCGATCGGGGCCACAGCCCGTGAGATCGTGTTCACGAGCGGCGCCACCGAGAGCGCCAACCTCGCCATCCTGGGCACGGCGTCGCGGCTGCGCTCGAAGACGGGCGGCGTGTCGCGGGGCCAGATCATCACGATCGCCACCGAGCATCATGCCGTCCTCGATCCGATCGAGCACCTGGAGCGCGAAGGCTTCGCCGTCACGCGACTGCCGGTGGTCGGGCAGGGCGACCCGCGCGGCGTGCCTGGCCGAATCCGACTCGCCGACCTCGATGCCGCGCTGCGGCCCGACACCTTTCTCGTGTCGGTGCTCCTCGCCAGCAATGAGATCGGCGTGGTGCAGGACGTCGCGGCGATCGCCGACCGTGTGCACGCAGCGGGGGCGATGCTTCACGTTGACGGCGCACAGGCCCTGGGGCGAATGCGGGTCGATGTCGATGCGATTGGCGCTGACCTCGCGAGTTTCTCGGGCCACAAGTTTCACGGGCCGAAGGGGGTGGGGGCGCTGTATGTGCGGCGACGGGGCCGGGCTGTTCGCGTCGATCCGCTCGTGTTTGGCGGCGGCCAGGAGCGGGGTATGAGGAGCGGCACGCTCGACGTGCCGGCGATCGTGGGGATGGCGGAGGCGGCCCGACTCGCCAACGATGGGCTGGCCGAGGAGGTGCCACAGATGCGGCGGCTGCGCGATCGGCTCTGGCACACGCTTGCCGGCGCGGTGCCAGGGGTTGCACTCAACGGCCCTGCGCTCGAGGCGGGCGATGCCGGCTCCACGTCCGTACGGCTCGTCAACAATCTCAACGTGCACATTCCCGGCGTCGATGGTCAGACGCTCCTGGCAACGGTGTCGGGCGACGGCCTGGCGGTGAGTTCCGGCAGCGCTTGTTCGTCGGAGAGTCCGCGACCGAGCCACGTGCTCTTGGCCCTTGGGCTCTCCGAGGATCAGGCCCGCGCCAGCCTCCGGTTCGGCCTCTCCCGGTTCACGACCGAACGCGAGGTGGACGAAGCCGCAAGCCGAATTGCGGCCGGCGTCGCCCGCCTGCGGCCGTTGTAGACGCGCGGGTTTCCAAACCAGCGGCCTTTCCGCGTCGCGGGCAGTGGGATACTATTGTGCTACCGGTCGCTGCGAGGCAGCGGGGTCCGGCGAAGCACGTCAGCACGAGGAGTCAGCACATGTCGGTCATGCTCACGGAAAAGGCAGCCAGCGAGGTCAAGAAGATCATCACCGAGCAGAAGCTCGATCCGGCCACGGTACTCCGCGTGGGCGTTGCCGGAGGCGGCTGCAGCGGCTTCAGCTATTCACTCGGCTTCGACACTCAGTTCGACCCCAAAGCCGACACGAAGTCGGAACAGCACGGCGTGGCCGTGGTCGTCGACAAGAAGAGTGATCTGTTTCTTGACGGCACCACGCTCGATTTCCACGAGGCGATCGACAAGCGCGGCTTCACGTTCAACAATCCGAACGCGAAGAAGAGCTGCGGTTGTGGCAGCTCGTTCCAGGCCTGACCCAGCCCCGCCGCCCGGTCGCCCCCCATCGGCTCTGAGAGGACACCCACGTCGTGGCTGCGGAGAAAGTCCATATCGTTGGCATCGGTGACGACGGAGTCGAAGGCATGACCGCCCATGCCCGCCGGCTCGTGGAGTCGGCCGACATGCTGGTGGGCCCCGAGTCGTGCGGGCCGCTCATGCCAGCCGGGCTCCGGTCGCGGCTCGTCGTGGCGGGCAATCTCGAGGATCTCGTCGAGCGGATCGAGGCCGGCGGGCAGAAGCGAATCGTCGTGCTCGCCTCGGGAGATCCGCTCTTTTACGGCACCGCCCGGTATGTCTGCTCGAAGCTTGGTAAGGATCGTTTCGAGGTCGTGCCGCATGTCAGCAGCATGCAACTGGCGTTTGCTCGGGTGAAAGA
>JBPCTA010000401.1:0-4304 GCA_051006595.1 Pirellulales bacterium | reverse complement strand
TTTGCATCATGTTCTCCCGTCGCTCATGTGCCACGTGGGCCGGTGCTCCCGGTCCGCCGCAGCCGGTTTCTGCGCCCGCCTCGGGCATACCGTCCGGAAGGATGCCGCAACACGGTCTGGGTGGGTAATCCGCCTTACTCACCCAGGCCGCGGCATGCGCCGTTGCCGCGGACTCCCGTGGCAACGGGAATCGTCGCCTGGTTGGTGCAGGCGGTCGTAGGCGAGTAGCCTTGAGGCGGTCTTTTCTTCGCCCGCGTTCGGGAAGCCACTCGTGAAGCTCATCATCGCGATCATCCAGCCTGGCAAACTCGAGAGCGTGAAACAGGCGCTCTCGGAAGTCGAGGTGTTTCGCCTCACGGTGCTCGACGTGCAGGGCTTCGGCCGGCAGCGGGGCCACGCGGAGACCTACCGCGGCCACGAGATCTCCGTGAATCTTTTGCGGAAGGTGCAGCTTCAGATCGCCGTCAACGACGACTTCGTCGAGCCCACGATCGCGGCGATCGTGAAGGGGGGCCGCTCTGGGGAGACCGGCGAGATCGGTGACGGCAAGATTTTCGTGCTGCCCATGGATGAGTGCGTGCGGATCCGCACCGGCGAGCGTGGCAGCGAGGCGATCTGAACTGGCGGCTCAGGCGCGCTGCGGGTGGATCCGGGGCGTGCCACCGATGGCGAGGCGGTTGGTGGCGGCGAGGAAAGCCTTGGCCGATGCCTCGAGGGAGTCGGTCGAGACGCCGCGGCCGCGTTGCACCTGGCCGGCATGCTCCAGTTCCACCGTCACCTCGGCCTGCGCGTCCTTGCCAACCGTCACCGCCTGCACCCGGAAATCGCGGCACACGGTCGTGATTCCGGTGAGCTTCTCGATGGCCAGGAAGATGCCGTCGATCGGGCCGTCGCCGGCCGTGATCGACACCTCCTTCGCGACACCGCTTTGCAGCACGCGAAGCGTGACCGTCGGCGGCGCACCCGACTCCGACGAGAGCGCGTAGCCCTCATAGGTAAACTGCTCCGGCAGCGCGGAGAACTGCTGCTCGCAGAGGGCGGCGATGTCGCCGTCGTAGATCTCCTTCTTCCGGTCGGCCAGCAGTTTGAAGCGATCGAAGACCGTTTGCAGCTGCTCGGCATCGAGCTGATAGCCGAGCGCCTTGGCCCGATCGGCGAGCGCCGCCCGGCCACTGTGCTTGCCCAGCACCAGGTCGGTCCGCTCGAGGCCCACGTCTTCCGGCCGCATGATCTCGTAGGTGCGCCGCTCCTTGAGCATCCCGTCCTGATGGATGCCCGCCTCGTGGGCGAAGGCGTTGCGGCCGACGACCGCCTTGTTGCGGGGCACCTGGATGCCGGTGATGGTGGCCACGAGCCGGCTGGTGGGCACGAGCTTCTGCGTGATGATCCTGGTGTCGCAGCCGTAATAGTCGCCGCGGGTCCGCAGCGCCATCACGACCTCCTCCAGCGAGCAGTTGCCCGCCCGTTCGCCGATCCCGTTGATCGTGCACTCGATCTGGCCCGCCCCCGCCTCGACCGCCGCCAGGCTGTTGGCCACGGCGAGGCCGAGATCGTCGTGGCAGTGGGTGCTGATCACGGCCTTGTCGATGTTGGGCACGCGATCGACGAGGCTCTTGATCACGCGATACATCTGGGTCGGCGTGGAGTAGCCCACGGTGTCGGGGATGTTGACCGTCGTCGCCCCGGCCGCGATCACGGCCTCGACCACCCGGCAGAGGAAGTCGATCTCGGTTCGCGCCGCGTCTTCCGGTGAAAACTCCACGTCGTCGCAGAGGTTGCGGGCTCGGCGCACACCCGCCACGGCGCGGGCGACCACCTCGTCCTCGTTCATCCGCAGCTTGAACTCGCGATGGATTGAACTGGTTGCCAGAAACACATGGATCCGCGGCTGACGGGCCTGCTGGAGCGCCTCCCAGGCGCGGTCGATGTCGGCATCGTTGCAGCGGGCGAGTCCGCAGACGGTGGCCTCCGAGACGACGCCGGCGATATCGCGGACGCTGGCGAAATCTCCCGGCGATGCGATCGGAAAGCCCGCTTCGATGATGTCCACGCCGAGGTGCACAAGAGCCTGGGCGATCTCCAACTTCTCCGTGAGATTCATGCTCGCGCCCGGCGACTGCTCGCCGTCCCGGAGCGTGGTGTCGAAGATGCGGACGGAGCGTGGCTGTGTCATGCGAGGATCCGTGAAGGAAGCCAGGTGCGGAGACCAGGTGCGCAAATCAGGTGCGGCAATCAGGTGCGGCGACCAGGCCGACGACCGCGGGGTCGGGCCGGCGAGGGCAGGGGACTAAGCCCTCATGGTAGCCGCGGATTTCACCGATGGCATCCCGGGCTTTTCGCCGCACGACGGTCGCGGGGTTTTGTAGACTGCTTGGGTGCTGGCGGCATGAAGAGGCGGCATGAATACGGCCGCCCCGTCCGCAGGGAGCAGATCCGCCAATGACGCTGCGCGAGTTTCAGGACCTCATCAGGGTCATGTATCAGGAAAAGGACGAGGCCCGGGGCGTGGAGGGCACCTTCATGTGGCTCACGGAGGAGATTGGGGAACTGGCCACGGCCCTCCGCAGCGGCACCCACGAAGAACAGGCGCTCGAGTTTGCCGACGTGCTCGCCTGGCTGGTGACGATCGCCAACGTGGTGGGTGTCGATCTCGATGACGCGGTCCGCCGCAAATACGGCACGGGCTGCCCGGGCTGCGGCCAGTTTGCCTGCACGTGCCCCGACGCGGAGAAGCCATGAGCCGTGCCGCGGCCCTGGCGCTGCTCGGGGTGATCGGGCTGCTGATGACGGCGGCTGACCGCGGTGACGCGACGGAGTTTCGCGTGGCGGCAGGCATCGGCGGGCTGCGGCGCACGGGCGCGTGGACGCCCGTGGTGGTGTCATCGACGACCGGCAACGTGCGGCCGGGCACGTCGCTCCAGGTGAGTGTGGAGGATCCCGACGGGCAGTTCGTCCGCTCGCCGCCTGTCCTGGCGGTCGATGCGGGGGAGGGCTGGGTGGCCGCGCGTTTCAGCGTGCGGTTTGGTCGGCCAGCGGGCCGCGTGCGGGTCGAATGCGAGCATCCCGCCGATGCCCGCATCGTGATCGAAGAGCATCGACTCGGGGAATCCATTCCGGCGACGCAGGGCGTGGTGGTGGTCTATGGTGACCTGCCCGCGGCGGCCCGCGCAGTGCGGCTCGTCGACCGTGAGCAGGGCACGCAGACGCGGGTGATCGCGGTCGATCCGCGGCGGGTCGAGAATGCCGCCGGCTTCACGGAGGCCGCTTCGGCCCGCGATTACGATGCGGCCGATGCGATCGTCGTGTGTGGCACCGTGGTGCCGCTGCTGCCGGCCGATGTGCTCGCCGGGATCGACGCCTGGGTGATGGACGGCGGCCGCTTGGTTGTCGTCAGTGGGACATCCGCCGCGGGCATGGCCAAGGCGGAAGATCCCGCCGCCGCGGCCCCGGCGCATTGGCTTCCGGGCCGGTTCGACCGCCTGGTTCCGCTGCGGCGGCTGGGGGCGATCGAGGCCTATGCACGGGCGGCGGGGCTCGTGGATCGCGTGCCACCGACCGGCCTGCTGATGCCGGCGTTTGCCGGTCGCACGGCCGGCGTCATCGAACTCGCGGCGATCGAGGGCGGCGCGGGGCTGCCCATCGTGGTGCGCCGCGGCCGGGGCCTGGGCACCGTCACCTGGGTCGGCCTCGACTGCGACACGGAGCCGCTCCGTGACTGGCCGGGATGCGACACCCTGCTCGTCGCCCTGCTCGGTGGCCGAACGCCATCGGGCGGCGATCGTCCCGCTCCTGAGAACGCAGCCGCGGTCGATCTCGCCGGGCAGTTGACCGCCGCGCTCGACTCCTTTCCGGCGGCGGATGGCCGCACGCCCACCCGACCGATTCCCTTCGAGATGATCGCGGGCCTGGGCCTGCTGTACGTGCTCTGTCTCTATCCCTTCGACTGGTGGCTCGTGTCGCGCGACGGCGGGCGACCGTGGCTCGCGTGGCTCACACTCCCGACGCTCGCAGCCGCCTTCACGGCCGCCGCCTGGGGCATGACGGCCTGGTGGGGAGGCGGTCGGGCGGCGTCCGCCCGGACGGCCGACATGGTCGACATCGACGCCGAGAGCGGTCGGCTTCGCGGCAGGGCATGGGCCGCCCTGCTGGCCCCAGGCAACGACCGGATCGACGTGGCGGCAGCCGGTGCCGTTGGCATCGTGGAGGGCGGCCCCGCCGCTGCGACCGACGCGGCTGTGTCCTGGTGCGCGGCAGCCGGTCGCGGATTCGGCGGCCTCGACGCGGCGGTGCCGCATCCCTCGCTT